>USPE01000016.1 GCA_900556545.1 uncultured Peptococcaceae bacterium
ATTTCAGCGATTGTCCAGAGCCATTGAGGGATAGGCAAAGATGGGACAGACGATTGTATGGCAACAGCAAAGATGGGATAGCCGACCATGTAATTTTTCATATGAAATAATGAAAAATTATTTACGGCAGTGCTGAAAAAATGGATAAAGGTATGTTAAAAAAATTGAAAATGTTTCACGTGAAACATTTTCAATTTTTTTGTGCCTGTGTTTTGTCGATGATGTGCAAAAATGAAGTTGTATAGCGGCTGTGATAAATAGGGCTGTTGGATGGTTTGCTTGGCGGATATATTGAGACTTTTTACGATAAGATGAATTGGGACGACAGTGAAAGATAGTTGCAACCTCCTGTGATATTCTGCGGTCTGTTGCAACCGATAGAATGTTTTTGCTCTTGCCAAAGGTGGGGAAACTGCGTATACTGAAACAAGGAATGATTGCATGATAAAATGCTTGAGAAAGTTGGAATGTCCATGAGAAGCAGAGATTATATAACAACTTATAGCGGACAAAAGTTTAATCCATTGTCGCCGGACGTTGCTGCCATTGAAATTAAAGATATTGCCCATGCGCTGGCAAGAATCGGCAGAGCCAACGGGCATTTTGTGGATTTTTATTCGGTGGGCAGACATTGTCTGGACTGTGCCTGTGAAGCGTTGGCGCGGGGGTATGGCGCTCGGCAGGCGCTGGCTTGTTTGCTGCACGATGCCAGCGAGGCGTATTTGTCTGACATTACGTCGCCGGTAAAAAAACATTTGCGTCAATATGTGGCGGTGGAAGATGGTCTGCTGGATGTGATTTATCATAAATATCTGCCGGGGGGAATCCGTCCTCGGGAGCAGCGGATGGTAAAAGAAATTGATAATACCATGCTGTATTTTGAGTTTGTTCATTTTATGGGTGAAAAGCTGGCCGATGAGGAACCGGAGCTGGTAAGCGAGCCTTGTTTTAGTTTTACATCGTTTCAGTCGGTAGAGGAGCAGTATTTGTTCTTGTTTGAAAGTTTGCAGCAGCAAATGGCGCAGGAACCGGAGCAAACCAGCTGGCAAACTGTGGGCATCAGCCGTTGGGAGGATAGATGGCTGGCGGCGGTGTTGACCGACGGCGGTTGTGAGTTTGTGACGGCGGAGCAGTTGAGTCAGATTTGCGCGCGGTATCTTGATGCCGATGCGGTGTTGACTGATGTGCCTGTGGGATTGCCGGAAAGCAAGGAAGATGAAGCGCTGCGGCCGGAGCTTTTTTTGCGCAAGCTGGTGCCTGGTGTTGGCGCGGCCATACCTTGCCGGCAGGCTGTGTATGCGGAAAGCGATGAGTTGGCGCGGGAAGAAAATATCCGTGTGCTGGGACGCACCATTTCGCCGCAGATGATGGAGATGCGGCAGGTGCTGCGGGAAACCGACGAGTTTATTCTGCATCATAACCATTGGAAGAATGTTTTGCGGCAAAGCCATCCGCAGCTGCTGGGTGATGGCCGCAAGATGCTGTGGGAGCAGTATGGGGATGCCCTGCAGCAGCAAATTGGCTCTAAACATGCCAGAGAGGATGCGTTGTGTCTGGCTATGATTGGTCAGCTGGAATGCAGAGTGGGCAGCAGTGTGATTCCTGCTGAGCCGTGCAATGATGCCAAAGGCATTTTGATGCAGGTGGTTGCGCCGCTGCAGGGGTTGAAAAAATAAATAGAAAAGCAGTATATGCTGTGTGGATATCGTAGGGATTGGCTGTCAGATGAAATTTGGCAGGTTGTTCCTACGGTATTTTTGTAGGAGGAGATATGGATGAAGACAGTTGGATTGATTGGGCTGGGCGCTATGGGTGTGCTGTACAGTGATTTGCTGCACAGAGCGTTGGGCTGTGAGAATTTTTTTGTGATTGCGGATCAAGAACGGATTGTCCGTTATCAGCAGGAGGGTGTGTATTGCAATGGGCAGTTGTGTCAATTTTGTTATCGCAGCAAGGAAGATGCGGTGCCGGTGGATTTGTTGATTGTGGGGGTAAAATTTGGCGGTTTGGATGGGGCCATGGCAGAGGCTGCGCCTTTTGTACAGGATGGCACTGTGATTATTTCGCTGCTGAATGGAATTTCCAGCGAGAGTGTGCTGCAAAAAGCGTTTCCGCAGGCGAAAGTGCTGTATTGTATTGCGCAAGGGATGGACGCGGTGAAGCTGGGTAATCAGGCCAGTTATGCCAATAAAGGCGTGCTGGTGATTGGCGAGGCCGATGGCAGCCAAAGCGCAGTGTTGTCGGCAGTGGGAGAATTATTTGAACGGACAGGGGTGCCTTATCAGTATCATGGTGCGGTTATCCGCAAATTGTGGAGTAAGTTGATGTTGAACACGGGTATCAATCAGGTGGTCATGGTTTATGAAGGTGTGTATGACACTGTGCAGCAGCCGGGTGAGGCGCGGGAACTAATGATTTCCACCATGCGGGAGGTTATGCAGGTGGCCAACGCCGAGGGCATTGACTTGAATGAGGATGATATTGCCGGATGGCTGCAAGTGGCAGATGGATTGAATCCGCAGGGAATGCCGTCCATGCGGCAGGATGGGCTGGCAAAACGCCGCTCGGAGGTAGAATTATTTTCCGGCACAGTGATTCCTTTGGCGCACAAACATCACATTGCTGTGCCAAATTGTCAGTATCTTTACGATCGAATCAAGGAGATAGAAGCAGCGTATTGAGTGAATGGTTGCGTGAAAATATTGTAGATAGTGGGCAATTATTTTCCGGGAAATATTGTTGGGAAAAAGATTCTTTTGTCAGGATCGGGTAAAAGTAAAATTGAAAGTATTTTCCGGGAAATAATTTGACAGATGTTGTCGAAAATAATTACGTGAAGAAACAGAAAGAATCCCCGTTGCGTTTTAGGCGTAACGGGGATTTGCTTTAGTTTTGAATTGTTTTGTTTTGAATTGATTTCATTTCTGCTTTGCTGCGGAAAAATTTTAATGCAATGGGAATAATGGCAATCAGCAGCAGGCAGGAAACCAGCATTAATAGATTGGTGGTGTTGGTGTATGCCAGAGCCAATATATTGGGGTCATCTGCAGCGAACTGTTGAATTCGTAAATCGGCGATATTGCCGGCAATTCCTACTGTCATGGCGTTCAAAATCTGGTGGAGCCAGTTTGTCAGCGAGGAAGCATAACCGGATAATTCTGGTGGAATATCAGACATTTGTGCGTTGGTAGCTACCAAATTAATGGCACTCATTCCGCAGGATCGTACACACATGGCAAAAGCAATCAACAAAATCGGCGTGGTGGGTGTTGCTATTAGAAATGGTGACGAACCAATCAATAGAACGATAATACCAATGACAATCAATAGGCGCTCTCCAATTTTGGGATATAGTTTGGTAGCAACAGGCATCGCAAAAATGGAAAATAAAGAAGCCGGCAGCATAATAAATCCTGTTGCCAATGGAGAAATCCCCAGACCGCTCTGCAAAAATAATGGCATCAAAAAAGTTATCATGTAAATAGCGATTACGTTGATACCGCTGGCAATCAGGGCAGCTACGTATCGAGGGTATTTTAATACACGAAAATTTAATAAGGCGTTGTTTTTATGCCGACTGGTGAGAAAGTATGCCAAAAGAAAGCTAAATCCAATCGCGATACCAATTAACAAACGGGTAGAGAAGCCCCAAGCAGATAGATTGCTGAAACTCATCAATAAAATGAGACTGCCCACAGAGGTAAGCAGTAAACCGGAGATATCTAATTTATCTGTTTTTGTTTGTGTGTCCTTGGGTAGTAGTTTTACACTCAGCAGCAGTGTTAGTAATGCAAAAGGCACGTTAAACAGCAGCAGAAATCTCCAATCAGCGACGCTAAGAATGAAGCCAGACAGGCAAGACGGCAGCATACCGCCCATAATATTAGCCATACCCCAAGTGCTGGCGGCTTTGGCTTGCTGCCCCGCCGGGACTACACGATAGAGCATAGCCAAAGAAAGCGGAGATAAAAGCCCGCCGGTTAAACCAAATAAAAAACGAATTACGATCAGGGCTTCAATGCACCAGGCGAAGGAGCCGACAATGGACAATGCCAACACGCTGGTTACAATGAAACAGAATGTTTTTTTATAACCAAAATGGTTGCCGAAAAAACCTGCCGCCGGGATAATCATTCCTGCCGCTAACATATAGCCGGAAGTTAGCCATTGTACTGTTGCTAATGTAGTGTCAAAATAGGTCATCATAATTGGCAAGGCTACATTAAACATGGTGATATTTAATGTACCAATTAGTGCACCAAGTCCTAAAGTAAGTGTAATAAGAGAAAGATTTTGTTTTGTCACGACAACACCTTCTTTGGTAAAGTAATTGATAATTATACTGCATATTTTTATTATAACTGTTTTTACGCCTGAAAAGTTAACAATAAATATCTGTGGATAATTTTAGGGGACACAAAAGAAGTTTGTAAGAGACATTTCTGAAAAGTATCGAGTTTTATTTTCCGGGAAATAATTTGACTGATGTTGTCGCAAAAGATTTCATAAGAGCGGAAAATATTTTCTGGGAAATATTTTTGGATAGAGTTGTCGAATTTATTTCCGGGGAAATAAAAAATGATTGCCGACAATGTGTAATATCATCAGCAATCATTTTATTATTCAGCGATATAAGCAAGACCAACGGCGCCAGGACCAATGTGGGTGCCTACTGTGCTGCCTAAATCGCAGTAAAGGTAATCCTGGTTGGGCAGGAAGGCATCCAGCTCTTGTACTAGCTCATCGCGTCCCTGCGGATTTACGGAGTGAGAAAATACGACAGGATATTGCTGCGCTGCGGGTTCTTTTTCTAACTGATGTTGAATCCAACGAATGGCTGCTTTGTGGCCGCGCGCTTTTCCCACGTTTTCTACTTTGCCATCTATTAAAGATATGATTGGTGTAATGCCTAATACGCTTCCAATTTTTGCCACAGCTGCGGAAACACGACCGCCCATAACCAGATATTTCATCGTTTTGACACAGGCGATTAAGCGTACTTTTTTGCTTAATTCTGTCAGCTGCTGGGCGATTTGTTGGGCAGACATCCCTTGATCCCGCAGACGAACGGCAATTTGTATCAGTAAATGATGGCCCAATGCAGCGTTTAGACTGTCTACCAGATGAATTTGTTCTGTTTTCAGCATTTGTTGTGCTGCCTGCGCTGATTGAAATGTGCCGCTTAGTTGGCTGGATAAAAAGATTCCGACAATTTCATCTCCGGCTTCAATGTATGGTTGAAATGTTTGATAAAATTGGAACGGTGTAATCTGGGATGTGGTTGGCAATTGTTCTACTGTTTCCAATTTGTTATAGAAATCGGTGACAGATAAGTCCTGACGATCCAGGTATTCTGTTTGGCCAAAGTAAATGTGAATGGGAATCACATCTACTTGCAGCTGCGCTGCTTGGTCTAAATCCAAATCGCTGCTGCTGTCTGTTACGATACGAATCAAAATAAAACCTCCGCTCAAAAACAGGGGCGTCTTCATGGTGATTGACAAACCCCGTAAAATATATATAAAAACAATAATAATCAATCTGTTTTGCCAGTGTCAATAAGAATCGTACAAAATGTTTTGTTTGTAACTAAATCAAAAAGATATTCAAATAAGAACAATAAAAGTGAACGGTTTATTTTTAAAGATGGGTATCGTACAATAAGAGGCAGACATTTTAGATGGGGGCGGAGTGTATGAGTCAGGGTCAGAAAGAAAAAACAAAACTGACTAATATTATGAAGATTTATAAACGGGATTTGTATAATATTTTTCACAATCCTGTTGCATTGTTGATTACGTTGGGACTGTTGGTGCTGCCTTCTTTGTATGCCTGGGTGAATATTGTTGCCTGCTGGGATCCATATGGGAACACCAATGGGATTAAGGTTGCGGTGGTTAATGAAGATGCGGGTGTGACGCTGCAGGGAACAACGATTAATGCCGGTGACGAGATTGTGAAAAGTTTGAAGGAGAATGATGCTATCGGTTGGCAGTTTGTATCGATGGATGATGCTGAATATGGCTTAACCCATGACCGATATTATGCAATGCTGGAGATTCCGGAAAATTTTTCTTCTGAATTGGTGAATGTGCTGGGAGATGATTTTTCTAAGCCGCAAATTATTTACCGAGTAAATGAAAAAAGCAATGCCATTGCGCCCAAGATTACTGATACCGGCGCAAAAACAGTGACCAATGAAGTGACCAAGGCGATTATTGAGGTGGTAGATCAAATTGCATTTTCCACTGGCAATGATTTAGGGCAGGAGCTAAATAGTAATGAAGGAAAAATTAAGCGGCTGCGGGATGCGGTACTGGCTGTTAACAGTCATTTTGGAGAACTGGAAGCAGAGTTGGACAAAGCCAATGAGGGGCTTACGACGATAGAAGATTTGCTGGATAGCGCCAATGAGGCATTGCCATATATGGAAGATGGCATTCAGCAGCTGCAGGCGTTTTCTGACCAAGGAAATCTGCTGCTGGGTGATGCAGAGCAAGCCCGTGATGATGGTGTCGATTATGTGGCGGATAAGTTTAATCAGTGTGAGAAGTTGTTGGCAGAAACAAAAACGCTGCTGGCAGAGGCGGAAACGAAAATCAACAGTACAGAGAATTTGGTTGAGGCGGTGCCTCCTTTGTTAGATAAAGCCCGTGCATTACAGCAAAATTTGCAGACTGTTTTAGACTGGATGGGACAGCAGGATTTGCAGGATCCTGAATATGACAAGTGGCTGGCAGGGTTGCAGCTGGCAGAAGGAAGCGCCGAAAAACTGGTATCTTTATTGGAACAGTTGGAACAACATCCGGAGCAGGTGCAGAACGTCTTGCTAACGGCTTATGAGACTACCGGTAAAATACTGGGGCAACAATTAGCAGTGCTGGAACGAATTGAAACGGATTTGCAAAAACAGCTGGATGCTGCGCAGACAGAAGCGGAAAAAGAATTTTTGACGCAGCAGTTGGAGCAGAATCAACAGCTGCAGAAAGAGTTGACGCAAACCCTTGCTGAAACAGAGGATAAGAAAAACCAGCTGGCGGACATGACTGCTGATCAAGTGGCGGCACAGATTGATGCTGAGGTGCAAAATATAAGGGATTTGCAGAAGAAAGTGCAGCTTCTGGAAACATTGGTGCAGCAGGCAGCGGATGCCGGCATCGGCGCTGATGAAATATTGCAGGAATTGAATCATGTGAATACCATTTTAGATGATGGGATCCAACAGGCATATTCGTTGCTGCAGACAGCGGACAAAGCTTTTGATTTAGCTGATGAGATATTGCAGACAGCCAATGTAACAGTGGATGAGCTGGAGCAAGGTATGCAGGATATTACAACTGTTTATGAAGAACGCTGGTCCGGCATGTTGGATGGCATGTTCGGCAATCTGCACAGCACATTGAATGATTTGGACGAAGCCTTGGTGCGTGCTGATGCGGCCATTCCTGAAGTTTATGAGCTTTTGGAGTATGGCGGCGAAACAAAAGACAAAGGTGCGGACTTGTTAACACAACTGAATGATGCATTGCCTGCGGCAAAAGCAGAGCTGCAGCGGCTCAGCACAGTTATGTCGGCGTTAAGTGATGATAATCTGGATCTTTTGATTGACTTGCTGGAAACTGATTCAGATGCGGCGGCGGATTATTTTTCTGGACCTGTAGAGTTGAAAGAGGAACGGCTGTATCATTTGGACAATTATGGTTCGGCTATGGCGCCTTTTTATACAGTGCTGGCGTTGTGGGTAGGTTGTTTGCTGCTGAGTGCGTTATTGACTACAGAAGCGGCTCCAATACAGCCGGGACGAAAAAACACCATGATGGAAGAATATTTTGGTAAAATGCTGACCTTCTTGACGTTGGCCTTTGGTCAGTCATTAATCGTTTCGTTGGGCGATAAGTTTATTTTGGGCGTAACGGTAGCAGATTTGGGGATCTTTTTGGGATTCAGCTTGTTTACGTCCCTTGTGTTTATTTTGATTGTATATACTGCGGTATCTATTTTGGGCGCTGTGGGGAAAGCGGTTTGTGTGGTATTTTTGGTATTGCAGATTGCAGGCGCCGGCGGAACATTTCCGGTGGAAGTCATGCCTGAATTTTATCAAATAATACAGCCGTTCTTGCCGTTTACTTATGCTATAGGCGCTATGCGAGAGGCAATATCCGGGCCGATGGTTGAGAATTTGGTGTTTGACTTCTGGCATTTGCTGATTTTTGGGGTAATTGGTCTTGCTATCGGTGTGTTGTTGAAAAAACCGCTGCATCCGTTGATAACGTGGTTTAATAAGAAGTTTAAAGAAAGTGGTTTGGGTGAATAAGAGAACTATTGCAGAGTTATCCACTGCTTGTGGATAACTCTGTGGATAAACTCTGAATATCCGTTGAAAAATTGTGAATTTTTTTCTTGCAGCGGTGGATGAATGGGACAATATGGGGAAAGATGGAACGAGGATAAATTGTATAGACTGCATAGATAAATAAAAAGAACGGTATAAATCGGTGTTGGAGGGGATCGTATACTGCATAGGCAAGAAGTTGTTTATCCACATAACGCACAGAGTTATGCACAATATGAATTTGCTAATTTTGTTGAGGAAACAATAGGAATAGAGAATCAGTATAAAAAAGCTGCTGCGAAAGATTTGTATTGCATACAAGGATCTTTTGCAGCAGCTTTTTGCGTGGATAGAATGTTACATTGGTCTGTGTTTATAGAAGGTTTCCATAGAACCGATGTCGTATACATTTGTAAATCCCAGAGCGTACAGCAGTTTGGTGGCTTGTTTGCTGCGCGTGCCGCTCTGGCAGTAAATTAAAATGGTTTTATTGCGATTGCCCAAAGCCTGAATGGCGTTTTGCTTTAATGTGTTTAACGGGAGATTTTTACTGTCGGGTAAATGACTGTACGCATATTCATCAGGTGTGCGCACATCCAACAGCAAAGTTTTTTTGCCGGGCTGCAGCAGCGTCCAGCCGTCTTCCGGGGAAAGAGAACGGTAAAGCAATTTGCCGTCTTTTTTCTTTTCTGCTGTTTTAAGCGGTCGTTTGCTGAGCCAGCTGCTGATGAGAAAGCTGCAGACAACCACCGCCAAAAGAATCATCGTAACGGAAAAATCCATAATGGCAGCTCCTTTTGTGGTTAGATAAACAATACTATGCCACAGGCAAAATTTTTTGTCAAATTTTTGAGTGCTTTTATCGTTTTGAACGAATGTATATAATATAGATGGTTACATGTAACGGGGGAATGGAGGGAGCAGTTTTGAACGAGGAGGAACGGAGATTATTACAGTTGCTGTTGGAGCAGCCAGAGCAGGGCGTGGCTGATGCGATACAGCGTTATGGAAACACGGTGCGGTGGATTATTATGAAGTTGTTGGGCAGTGCCAATTCTTCGGAAATAGAGGAGTGTATGGCAGATGTGTTTGTGCGTTTGTGGCAGGGCGCTGCGCAGTTTGATACAGACCGCGGTACAAAGTTATCGTCCTGGGTGTATGGGATTGCTCGTCATACAGCGTTAGATTACAGGCGATGTCAACAAAGGAGAGGGAGCAATGTATCTTTAGAAGAAGCAGATTTGCAGATTGAACTGAATCTGGAGGATGGGATGGCCAGGAATATTAACGGGACAATTTTGAGACAGACCGTTGATGCGTTGCCGCCGCCGGACAGAGAGATTTTTATTTATCGTTATTTTTGTGAGCTTTCTGTCCGAGAAATTGCGGAACGGGTTTCGTTGACGGTGAAGCAGGTAGAGAATAAATTGTATCGGGGTAAATTATCGCTGCGGACGCAACTGCTGGAAAGGGGGATTATCCGATGAGCAAAATGGAGGAGTTATTGGAATTGGAAGAAACCATTGCGCCGGAACTATTGGAGCATATGGCAGAGGCTGATATGCAGAAACTGGATGTTCAGGAACAGCAGCGAGTTGAGCAGATGGTGCTGCAAAAGATAGCAGTGCTGCGAGCTGATGCTGCTGAGCAGAAGAACGATGTTGTATTGCCTATGACGGAGCAGGCAGTGCAATCAGTTGAACAGTATCAGAAGAAACAAAACAAGCGTCGATTCCGTTTGGACAAGCGGCGTTGGATTGGTGCAGTGGCTGCGTGTGCGCTATTGTTTTCGCTGAGCACAGCGGCAGTTGCCACGCTCAGTACCGATGAACGATTGCTTAAGCTGCTGCATGCTGACAGTCAGTCGCAGATTGCGCAGATGAATGAGATGGCTACGCCGTTAGGAATATCAGATACAGTTGATGGATATACCTTGACTTTGCAGGAAGCAATCAATGACCAACATCATTTGTGGTTGTTATTGGACTTGACTGCACCGGAAGGTGTGGTGCTGGATGCAGAGAGGCTCTATTTTCGCAAGTCATGGCTGCACTTTGAAAAGATGGGATCACATGGATATACAACGTATACATTGCCTGATGAAAGTCCGACGGATAATCAGGTAAGTTTTATGATGGAAATCAACACACGGAGAACAGTAACGAACAATCCTATTACGCTGGAAAAAGGAGATTTGGGGTTGTCAAACTGGGCTGATGGAGAAGAACAATGGACACAGTTATCAAAAGGAAGTTGGAAGTTTGAATTTGTTGTGCCGGATAATGACACTACCATATCTATGTGGCAGTGGAAAGTATTGGAGCATGGCGATAAAAACTTTTTACTGGCTAAGATGGAGGTATCACCGTTGAGCATCACATTGAAAACCAGACGCTTGGAGTGGGATACATACGCGATGCTAAGAGAGGAACCGGTACAGGTGTATTTAAAAAGCGGAGAGATGATAGAGCTGAGCAGTAATAGCAGCGGCGGAGGCGGTTTGGTGATGGATTTTAGTTATACCATGCCGGAACCAATTGATTTGGCAGAAATTGATCGTGTGGTATTTTGCGGTGAAACTTTAAATTGGTAAGTTAAAAATTATAATGAAAAAGAGCAGATATTTTATCGAAAACAAAAATCAGATAAAAATCTGTTCTTTTTTGTTTTTAGACCGGTCGATATTTATAGTTTATCTTGAAATAGCTGTGTAATAAATTTTTGTCAATCTCTTTCTTTAAAGAATAACGATAAAATTTATTTTATTGCGTAATCCAGCTTCCTCTTTTTTGGCATGAAATAGACTGTCGTGTTTTTATATTTGATATTTTTTTAGCTATTCCGTTTTTTAAAGCGTTACAATTTATTTTATGCAATAAACTTGTGAGTTCGATTGCTGATCGAGTAAAAAATGTGAATAAAAATTCATTACGAAGTTTTTATAAAGTTGAAAAATAAAAGTTTGTTTTGAGGAATAAAATATCACCAATGATGCGATAGTAATAGAAAGCTAATTTAGATTTATCGAAACATAAAATTTGTTAAACCGATAACTTATTATAGCTGTTTTTAGTAGGTTATATCAGAATTTTTTTCAAAATAATGAGGAATTCATATTTTGAAAAAAAGGTTTCTGTAGTATAATAGATAATAATTCGTATAGTTACTATACTACAGAAAGGAGCGCATATAAAATGGATTGTCTGGCTGTAGGGCTGGGCGGTTTTTTGGGGGCAATAAGCCGTTATCTATTGGGGTTTGTACCGGGCTACTACTATTTGAGTTTTCCTGTGGGAACCATGCTGATTAATTTTGTTGGTTCGTTTTGTATTGGTTTGGTGGTAGGTGCTGCGTCGTTGGGAACCTTGTCGGGCAGAGAGCAGTTATTTTTAAAGACTGGATTTTGTGGCGGATTTACTACTTTTTCTACATTTTCGCTGGAATCGATAACACTATTGGAACAAGGACATTGGTTTATGGCAGGCGGTTATATCATTTGCAGTTTGCTGCTTTGTCTGGCAGGTGTGGTAGTTGGAAAATTCTTAGCGCTTCGTTTTTTTGCATGAATGATGTATAATTATAAATGAATAAATATAAGATCGATGCTATCAAGAACGGGATGATTTTAAGAAATGTAAGTATAAGGTATTGTTTCTGTGTAGAAAACGCAGAGAAAGGCCGAAAAATCCTGTAGTGGAAGCCTTGATGGTAAAATCATAAAAACTTGCAATATAAGGTTATGTATCAGACATAAACTGCAACTGGGTATCATAAAAGTATACATGGAATGGATAAATGTTGATACTGCAAGGACAGAAAAATGGCTTGAAATCGGGAAAACATACGATTTCGTGAAAAAATGTACGAAAATTTAAAAAACTATTATTGATAAGATTTATTGTAAAATGCACATAAAATGCTTTCTTTTTGGGTAAAAATGCGTTTTAATAAAACATATAGGCTTTAATGAATAGTCTGATTGTTTTGATTTACTTTGCGTTTGTATTTAGAAAGAGAAAAGTTTGCAAAGTATTTGTAACAATCATTTGCTATTTTTAGATTTAAAGACGTTTATATTCTAATGTTTAAGGGAGGACAAGAATATGGCTTGTACATGTGGCGGACACAATGAAGCATTATTTGCACAGCTTGACAAAGTGATTGAGCAGCATAAAGATCAAAAAGGCAGCTTAATCAGCGTACTTCATAAAGCTCAGGGCATTTTTGGGTATTTACCAGAAGAAGTCCAGGCTTATATCGCAGAAAAGATGGATGTTCCTTTAAGTGAAATTTATGGTGTAGTTACTTTCTATGCATTGTTCACAATGAATAAAAAAGGGAAATACACATTTAATGTCTGTCTGGGGACAGCTTGTTATGTAAAAGGTTCCGGTAAATTGCTGGAAAAATTGCAGGAAGAACTGGGAATTGGTGTTGGTGAAACAACAGAAGACGGTATGTTCAGCATTGAATGCTGTCGTTGCGTAGGGGCATGTGGTTTGGCTCCTGTTGTTACTATTAATGATAAGGTACATGGTCATTTGGTACCAGAAGATATTCCAGCCTTGATTGCAGAAATCAAAGCTGCTGAGCAGAACTAGGAGGTGTGGGAGAATGAGTAAAATTGCAAGTTTTGAAGAATTAAAAGCTTTACAGGTAGCCGAACGTGCTAAAATTGCTGTGCGTGATGGTCAGGCTCCAACGCCTGCAAATCTGGCAAAGCATCATGTTTTGATTTGCGCCGGTACTGGTTGCAGCTCTTCCAACAGTATGGAAGTAAAAGAAGCATTGGAAAAACAGCTGGTTGAAGCAGGTTTGGACAATGAAATTGATGTAGTAAAAACAGGTTGCTTTGGGTTCTGTAGTTTAGGCCCAATTATGGTAATCTATCCAGAAGGTACATTCTACCACCACGTAAAAGTAGAAGATGTGGCTGAAATTGTAGAAACGCATTTAAAAGGCGGCCAGCTGGTAGATCGTTTGCTGTATGATATTCCTGGCCAGAACAAAAAAGCGCCGGATATGAGTCATATTCCGTTTTTCCAGAAACAAAAACGTGTAGCGCTGCGTAACTGCGGTACCATTAATCCAGAAAATATCAATGAAGCAATTGCACATGATGCATATCAGGGTTTAGGCCGTGCACTGACCTCTATGACACCTGCAGAAGTAATTGCGGAAGTAGAAAAATCCGGTATTCGCGGTCGTGGTGGTGCTGGTTTCCCAACCGGGAAGAAATGGAAGTTTGCAGCAGGATATCAGGCTCCTGAAAAATATGTAGTAGTAAATGCCGATGAAGGTGACCCAGGTGCATTTATGGATCGTTCCGTTCTGGAAGGGGATCCGCACAGCATCTTGGAAGCTATGGCAATCGGCGGTTATGCAATCGGTGCGCAGCATGGTTTCATTTATGTACGTGCTGAATATCCAATTGCAGTACATCGTTTGGAAATTGCAATTGCACAGGCTCGTGAATTGGGGCTGTTAGGTGACAATATTATGGGCAGCGGTTTCAACTTTGACGTTGATATTCGTTTGGGCGCTGGCGCATTCGTTTGCGGTGAAGAAACTGCACTGCTGACTTCTGTAGAAGGGAAACGCGGCGAACCAAGACCAAGACCTCCATTCCCTGCTGAAAAAGGTCTGTGGGGTGTGCCAACCTTCGTAAATAACGTAGAAACACTAGCCAATATTCCTGTTATCTTTACCAAAGGCGGCGACTGGTTTGCATCCATCGGTACTGCCGGTTCTAAAGGTACAAAAGTATTCGCTATGGCTGGGAAAGTAAATAATATCGGTTTGGTTGAAGTACCAATGGGTACCACTCTGAGAGAAATGATTTATGATATCGGCGGCGGTATTCCAAATGGTAAAGAATTTAAAGCTGCTCAGACTGGTGGTCCTTCCGGCGGTTGCTTGCCAGCAAGCGCATTGGATACCGAAATCGATTTCGATACTTTAGTGGCAGCAGGTTCCATGATGGGTTCCGGTGGCTTGATTGTATTGGATGAAACAACCTGTATGGTTGATATCGCTAAATTCTATTTGGAATTTACACAGGATGAATCCTGTGGTAAGTGTCCACCATGCCGTATCGGTACAAAGAGAATGTTAGAAATTTTAGATAAAATCACCCGCGGCGAAGGCACCATGGAAGACATTGACAATCTGGAAACCTTGGCGCGCACCATCAGCAGTTCTGCACTGTGCGCATTGGGTCAGACAGCGCCAAACCCAATTTTGGCTACTTTGAAATTCTTCCGTGATGAATACGAAGCACACATTGTTGACAAAACATGTCCGGCTCATGTATGTAAAAAATTACTGCGTTATGAAATTGATCCTGAAAAATGTAAAGGATGTACTGCATGTGCTCGCAACTGTCCAGTTGAAGCAATCGAAGGTGCTGTTAGAGAACCGCACAAAATTGATCCAGCTAAATGTATCAAATGCGGTACTTGTATTGAAAAATGTAGATTCGGCGCAATCTCCAGAGCGTAATAGAAGGGGTGATTTTTGTGGAAATGGTAAATGTTATGATCGATGGCGTTTCCGTGCAGGTTGAAGCAGGCTCTACTGTACTGCAGGCTGCACAGAAAGCAGGCATTAATATTCCAACATTATGTTATTTGAAAGATGTCAACCAGTTAGGCGCATGCCGTGTATGTCTGGTTGAAGTAAAAGGTGCAAAAGCATTGCAGCCTTCTTGTGTATATCCAGTTAGAGAAGGTCTTGAAGTATATACCAATACAGCAAAAGTTCGTGAGGCCAGAAAAGGCGTTGTAGAACTGCTGTTATCCAACCATCCATCCGACTGTCTGAACTGTGTGCGCAGTGGTAACTGTGAATTGCAGCAACTGGCTCATCAGATGGGTATCCGTAAAGTTCGTTTTACTGGGGAACAGAGCACATTCCCAGTGGACGATCGCAGCGTAGCTATTGTGCGCGATCCTAACAAATGCGTATATTGCCGTCGTTGTGAAGCAGTATGTAAAAATGTACAGGGTGTTAATATCCTGGGCGGTATTGGCCGTGGCTTTAACAGTATCGTAGGTCCTGCATTTGGTCATGCACTGGATGAAATCAACTGCACACTGTGCGGTCAGTGTATCAATGTATGTCCGACAGGCGCATTGGCTGAAAAAGATGACACTCAGAAAGTATGGGATGCTTTGGCTGATGAAAACAAACATGTTGTTGTACAATTCTCTCCAGCTGTACGTATTGCTATCAGTGAAGAATTTGGGCTGCCATATGGCACAATCTCCACCGGTAAACTGGTTGCAGCGCTGAGAAGAATGGGCTTCAATAAAGTATTTGACACCAACTGGTCTGCTGACTTAACCATCATGGAAGAAGGCAACGAATTGTTGGATCGTCTGCAGAACGGCGGTACTCTGCCAATGATTACTTCCTGTTCTCCAGGTTGGGTAAAATATTGTGAAAACCATTATCCAGAACAGTTAGGTCATTTATCCACAGCCAAATCTCCACAGGCGATGTTTGGTGCCATGGTAAAAACCTACTATCCACAGACCGATGGCATTGATCCTGCCAGCATTTACAGTGTATCTGTAATGCCATGTACTGCTAAAAAATATGAAGCAGCTCGTCCGGAACTGTGTGATAGCGGCTACAGAGATGTAGATGCTGTTATTACCGTTCGTGAAGTAGCTCGTATGATTAAACAGGCTGGTATTGATTTTGTAAATCTGCCAGATGAAGAATGCGATGCTCCAATGGGCTTAGGTACTGGTGCTGCTACTATCTTTGGTACCACAGGCGGTGTTATGGAAGCTGCTCTGCGTACTGTATATGAAGTGGTAACCGGTAAAACTCTGCCACGTTTGGAACTGGAAGATGTTCGCGGCACTATGGGTGAAATCAAAGAAGCAACCATCGATTTAGACGGCACACCAGTAAAAGTGGCTG
>USPE01000017.1 GCA_900556545.1 uncultured Peptococcaceae bacterium
AGGGAAATTGGAAATAATCAATTGTTTAAAAAATTATGAATCATGCTATAGTTATTATATAGAAAAGATAAAAAATTAGAACGGTTATCATGCCGACGGACACTTGTCCTGTCAGAGAAATACTGATACAATAAGTAATTGTGCTGACTATACTTTTATAAACGGGGAGAAAGAGGGAGCTGTTATGAAACGAGAATTGGAACAGGAAGTCATGGAGCAAATTGCCCAGCGTTACTCCACCATGTATTTTGGATCGGGGGAAGTGGCAGAGGAAGATTTGCAGGGAATTTTGTTGGCTGCAACACAGGCACCGTCTGCTTACAATGAACAGCCATGGCGTTTTTTTGTGGCGCGGACTCCGCAGGATAAAGAGATGTTAATGGAATACATGCTGCCCGGGGAACGGGAATGGATTGCTGCTGCACCGGTGCTGATTTTGGTGGCCGGTAATATGGGTGACACCCACAACGGTTTGTTTAATTATTGGACAGCCTTTGACAGTGGATGCGCCTGGGGGTATTTAAGTCTGGAAGCGCAGAGAAGAGGGTATGTAACCCATTGCATTGGTTCTTTTGACCGGGTTGATTTGCGCAATGAGTTTCAGATGTCTGAGAACCTGGAGCTGTATGGGATTGTAGCGTTGGGTCGTCCGGCTGCAACAGAAGTCACCCAAAAAGAAAAACAGATGCCGAGAAAGTCTGTCAATTCAGTTCTGTTGCGCCGTCGCTAATAAACATTTTTTATTTTTCCGATTTTTAAGAAAATGTTAAGATTGGTTTGAAAAATTGTTCACAATGTAAAAAATCCTGATAGCAGTAGATGGAGGTCTGATTTCAATGAATGAACAATGGCAATGTGATGAATTTTGTGTACACAGTAATATTGTGGAGCAGATGCAGGAACAAAAGATTACAGAGGAAAAAAGCCAGCAAACAGCCGATTTGTTCAAGGTATTGGGGGATAATACGCGGGTAAAAATCCTGTATTATCTGTTACAGGCTGAACTCTGCGTTTGTGATTTGACCGTCTTGGTAGGAAGTAGTCAGTCTGCTGTTTCTCATCAATTGCGTGTTTTGCGTAATTTACGGATTGTGCAGGGCAGAAAGGATGGAAAGCAGGTTTTTTACAGCATTTGCAATGAGCATGTAAAACAGTTATTGCGGGAAGCGTTGGTATTATAAAATTTGCAGATTGTATAAATGCTTATTTTTGTATCACTTTTCACAATAAAAAAATATTGCGAAAACGCTGTAAAACAGTATAAAATGATGGTAGATACTAAAAGGTATCTAAACTGTATTCATTAAATGTGAGAATTCTGCTTTGCATAAAAATAACTGCAGAATTAGGTTTTATGTAAAGGTCGGTTCCGTTATTGATTGCAGCAGAAGTGTGGTGATTCTGTTGCAGGGGACGAACTGGCACAGAGTACTCATTTAAATTTTATGTAATGGTTTCATTAATTTTAATTTCGTTGAGGTGAATAAAATGGAAAAACACAAAAATTTAGAAAACAAGGGTATGAGCAGACGGCGTTTTCTAAGTGTTATGGCAGGTGCCGGTGTTGTAGGCGCTGCTGCAACCATGACCGGTTGTGCGCCTGTCAGTGATCCAAGCGGTACCGGCTGGCTGCCAAATCAGTACCGGAATGCAAGTGCAATGCCTGCACAGGTAAAAGGTCGTGTTCCATTGGATCCAGAAAACGTTTCTCTGGTGCGGAACGATGAAAAATGTATTTTGTGCGGTCAGTGTATCGAAGCTTGTGAAAAAGTACAGAGCGTATTTGGTTATTATGAACTGCCGGTACATGACGATTTCATTTGTGTACATTGCGGTCAGTGTTCTCTGTGGTGTCCAACAGGTGCTATCGCAGAACGCAGTGCCATTGAAGATGTTTGGAATGCAATTCAGGATCCGGAAACTACTGTTATTGTACAGACATCTCCTGCTACTCGTGTTGGTATTGGGGAAGAATTTGGCATGGGTGCTGGCGCATGGGCAGAAGGTCAGATGGTTACAGCACTGCGTCAATTAGGCTTTGATGTGGTTGTAGATACCAACTTTAGTGCGGACTTAACCATCATGGAAGAAGGCTCCGAACTGGTAGAACGTGTTACCAAAGGCGGTGTATTGCCACAGCTGACTTCCTGCTGTCCAGGTTGGGTAAAATTCGTAGAATATTATTATCCAGAGTTGATTCCAAACCTATCTTCCGCTCGTTCTCCAATGATGATGCATGGTTCTACATTGAAAACCTATAATGCTGAAAAATTGGGTATTACCGATCCGAAGAAAATTGTGAATGTGGCTATTATGCCTTGTGTAGCTAAAAAGTTTGAAATCAGCAGACATCAGTTCCATGGCTTGGAAGGCGGCGCTGGTAAATACTATGAAGATGATACCATCAAAGATATGGATTATGTACTGAGCGTTCGTGAACTGGCCAATATGATTCGTCAGAAACTGGGTGATGTAGATTTTGCCTCCTTTGAAGAAGGTCAGTACGACCAGATTGGTTCTACCGCAGGCTTGATCTTCGGTAATACCGGTGGTGTTATGGAAGCGGCTGTTCGTTCCGCTTATTATCTGATCACAGGAAACAATCCTCCAACCTCCCTGTATCATTTAGAACCGGTACGTGGTTTGGATGGCATTAAACGTGCATCTGTAGATGTACCGGGCGTAGGTCCTGTAAAAGTTGTTGTTGCTTCCGGTTTGGCCAATGCGCGTCAGTTATGTGAAGAAATTAAATCCGGCAAAGCAGATTTCCACTTCTTAGAAGTTATGGCCTGTCCAGGCGGTTGTATTGCCGGCGGCGGTCAGCCAAGAACTGCCGTGCCTCCGCAGGATTGGGTACGTCAGGCAAGAACCGACACCATGTACAATCATGATGCTGCAGGTACGATCAAAGGGACTGCTGCCGGTGAAGGCGCTGGTCAGGACGATGTAAAAACAATGGATTTACGGTTGAGCCATGCAAATCCTCAGATTACAGAAATTTATAACGAATTCCTGGAAGCACCATTGAGCCATCTGGCGCATGAATTGTGTCATACCACTTATGAAGACAGATCTGGCTCTTTGACCAGAAAAGAAGTTTAACAAGGGGAGGTATGAAAAATGGCGAATAAAGTAACAGATCAAAAAAGTGTTTTAGTAGATTTAACAAAATGCGTTGGCTGCGGCAGCTGTACCGTTGCTTGTAAGCTTTGGAATAGTCAGAGTTTTGAAAATCCGCAGACAGGCGTTATGGAAAATGCCCATGGTACAGATGTGAAATTGGATAGTAATACATGGACCACTGTGGAACACATGAAAGTGCAGAAAGATGGTCAGGAAGTATGGCGTTTTGTAAAACGGCAGTGTATGCACTGCTTGGAACCGGCTTGTTCTTCCGTATGTTTTGCTCATGCATTCCATCAGACAGAACAGGGTGCTGTACAGTATGATCCTGAATTGTGTGTAGGTTGTCGTTATTGCATGATTGCCTGTCCATTTGATGTACCAAAATATGAATGGGAAAAGGTTATGCCTTCCGTTATGAAATGTCAGTTCTGCAGTTCCAAACTTGCAGATGGAGAATCTCCAGCTTGCGCAAGCGTATGTCCAACCAACGCTTTGATGTTTGGCAGCAGAGAAGAAATGCTGGCATTGGCGCATAAAACAATCGAAAGCGATAACAAATACATCAACCATGTATATGGTGAAAAAGAAGTGGGCGGTACCAGCTGGCTCTACATTTCCGATGTGGACTTTGGCGAATTAGGCTTCCCAACCAACCTTCCAGAAAAATCAATTCCAAAAAATGTGCATGGTTTTACCCAGTTTACACTGCCTATTTTTGCAGTAGGCGCTTTGGCATGGACTGGTGCAAGCATTTATGCGAAACGTCGTCATGCTGTTGCTCATGAAGAGCACAAAAATGAGAAGTAGGAAGGGGAGAAAATAGAGATGAAAAATTGGACTTTTAAAACTCCAAAAGAAAGATGGAACTTTAGAGTTACTCCAGTCAGACTGGGGATGCTGGCAGTATTTGTTTTTTCCCTGGTACTGATTTTTGCCAGATATTATGCAGGCCTGGGCGAATGGACCGGCTTGAATGACGAAATGCCTTGGGGCTTGTGGATTGGTGCGGATATGAACGTAATCGCACTGGCTGGTGCTGGTTTTAGTACGGCCATCATCACACACATTTTCCATGTTGAAAAGTATGAACCTGTATCCAGAAGATGTCTGTTGTTATCTTTCATCGGTTATGTTCTGGTACTGTTAATCTTAATCATTGAAATTGGTCGTTGGGATAACTTCTGGAGACCATTCGTATCTCCTGGTATCCATTCTCCAATGTTTGAAGTTTACATGTGTATCGTAGCTTACATGGTACTGCAGGTAATCGAATTGGTTGAAGTAGGGGCTGAAAAAGTTTCCCCTAAATTCAAAAAGAAAATGCATCCGATTATGCAGGTTGTTTTCATCGCTGCATGTACCGTACCTCTGGGCCATCAGGCTTCCTTGGGTTCCCTGTATCTGGCTATGCCAGCTAAATTGGATCCAATCTGGGCCAGCCAGATGATGCCTTGGTTGTTCTTACTGTCCGCATTCTTTGTTGGACCATGTGTTGCTATCGTAGAATACATTTGGACCAACAGCCGTTACAAGATGAAAATTGATACCGAAATGCTGTATGGTTTAAGCCGTATTTCCGCAGTATTAATGGCAGTTTACTTTGTATTAAAAGGCGCAGATTTGGTAATGCGCGGCCAGTTAGGCAATGTATTTGCATTCAACTTAGAAGGCAATATGTTCATCTTAGAAATGGTTCTGCTGTGTGTACTGCCAATTGTTATTCATTTGATTCCATTTGGTAAAACACAGGGTGGTCTGTTGGTATTTGGTCTGTCCGGTATGTGTGGTTTGGTGCTGACCCGTCTGAATGTAGTGTTCACCGGTATGTCTGCGCACATTGCTTCTCTGGGCGGCGGCTATTTCCCATCCTTTATGGAAATTGTGTCCACCATCGGTTTGTTCTGTCTGGCATTCCTGGCATATCTGTACATCACAGAAAACTTCCCATTCTTCTATGGTGTACCTGGGGATTCTGACGCAAAAGTTGACGTAGAAACCGAAAACGAATTCAATCAGGCTATTATGTAAGTAACAAAACATTGTGTATTACAAGCATTGTTCTTACTAATAGCGCAATCAATATCTCCAACTGTAGCGATGCAGTTGGAGATATTTTTTTGCTCAAAAAAGAAATAAAAAAAGCAATGTTGAACTGCCCTATCCGGCGGGCAATTTATTTTGCTTATGAATGCAGATTGACTTGTTTTTTATCTGAAAAGCGTTAGAATAGAGAAGAAATAAAGACTGGGGGGATAACGCATGGATTCCATAGAAAAAAGGCAAATGTCCGAATCAGTGTTGGTAGGCAGTTTATTGGTTCTAACCGGCGGATTTTTGGACGCATACAGTTATTTATGCAGAGGTGAGGTGTTTGCCAATGCACAGACAGGAAATATTGTTTTGTTGGGGATTCAGATTGCGGAGGGAGATTGGAGCATGGCGCTGCAATATCTTTTGCCTGTTGTCATATTTGCTGTTGGTATTTATATGGCCGAACAGCTGAGATGGCTCTTAAAGCAGAAGGATGGTTTTCACTGGCGGCAGATTGTTTTGGCCATTGAAATGCTGGTTGTTTTTTGCACAGCCTTTTTGGGCCCGGCGTTTAATTGGCTGGCCAATAGTATGATCTCTTTTGTATGTGCGCTGCAGGTAGAAAGTTTTCGTAAAATAAGAGGCAACGCCTGCGCTACTACCATGTGTACCGGCAATTTGCGCAGTGCTGCCGAATTGATGTATCGGTACCGTCAAACGGGGGATGGTGTGTTGCTGAAAAAAAGCGGAATTTATTATTTATTGATTCTGCTTTTTATTGTTGGAGCATTTTTTGGTGGGCTTGTAACCAATCAATTACAGTATAAAGCGTCGCTGTTGGCGTTAATACCATTGTTTTTATGCTTTTTAATTATGTTTCGGGAAGAAGAACAGGCTGGTAAGTAAGTCTGCAAATAAAAGAAAGAATCATCTATTCTGTTGTAAAAAATAAGGTGTCAGATAAAATCGACGAACTGATTTTGTCTGACACCTTATTTTAGTAGAGCGAAATAGATGAACGATAGCTTGAGGCAGCGTCGTTCATCATTACAGCCGCTTCACAGGATTAAAAGTAAAGACTCATGGTGAATACAATACCGCTGATAATCAACAAAGCGATAATCAGACTGTATGCACCGATGCACCAGCCATCTTGCAGGTTGCTGGACGGGGTTTGCAGGCGATAGCCGGCTTCCGGCAAATGCAGGGCATTTATCCAGATAACCCAGATAGATAGCAGGAAAACAACAGAGATAAACAGCCATGTCAGCATACTCTGAGCCAGATAGGTATAGGCCAATAGTTGTTGTAAAAGGGTACAGAGCAAAAGAACGGCGATTGCATTTGCCTGCACTGGATGATTGGTCTGCTGGGACATTTGCTGAAAGCCTTTGCGGAACAGAAACAACAACACGAGCAGATATACCAGATAAAGAATTTGAAAGGCAACCATACACCAGTGAAACCAGGAAAAAATGAACAACGGCAGTGTGGTTGCCAGCAAATAAACTGGATAAACGAACAATGCAATCAGCGAAAGGGTACAGCAGCTGTGCATAGCCTTATTTTCATTTCTAAGACGGTAAAAACCTAAAAAAGTAAATACCATTCCCAGCGCAGGGAGTAAAAAGGCATACTCAAAAAAGTATTGAAATTGCAGCATCATTAAGCAAAATCCCCATAAAATCAATGTGAATGCTGTTTTCCATTGCAATTGCTGCTGAAAAAGAGCAACAGCCTTTGTATGGGGTACAGGATAAGAACCTGTCATAAAAAATCACTCCTTCGTTTTATGTCGGCAGCCGCAGCAAAATCAGATATCGCTGGTGATCAGGCGATGTGGCTGTTATCCTACGGCATATCATCGTATAGTTTAACATAAGTACTGTTTTTTGAAAAGAAAAGGAAATACACAGCTTTTTGTATAGTGTTTCAATAAAAGTGCATGATTATGAATGTATAACTTTTCAGAATGCGTTAGTAAAGAGAAATTTGCATATATTGTATGAAAAAATATGCAGATAACAGTTTGAATTAGTAATAATTATACTTGGAAATACATTCCGAAAAGTTATAATTATCTGGGCAAAAAAACTTGACAAAAATGAAAATAAGTATTATTGTATTATATCAGTAATACAATAATGCGTAATAACTGGAAAGAACTTTTTGTTTTCTGTCATAATTGTAAGATAAATGTAAGCTTGATTTGTTACACTGAAAAAAGAGAAGGTCTTTTGTTTTGAACGAGATAAAAAGGACGGGTTAAGACATGGAAAAGAAAAAATTTTTTACAAAGAAAAAAATGGTTGCTGGCGTTGCAGTACTTGCAGTTGCAGCAGGAGGCTTTTTATTTTTTAGCGGTGGAAAAGACGGAGGCATTCCTGTAACAGTAGCTGCTGTTGAGCAAAAGGATTTGCGGGAATCGGTTTCATTGAAGGCGCCGCTGGAAGGAACAGAAACAGTGGAGATTGTCAGTAATTTGCACTATGAAATCACTGCAATTCATGTAAAAGAAGGGGACAGGGTGCAGAAGGGCCAGGTATTGGCAGTGCTGGATTCAGAGGCCATGGCTGATGAGATTGGTTCTGCTCAAGATGCGCTGGCTATGGCGCAGGCTCAATATGAAGATAGTGTACGCAGTCAGCAGCAGCAGTACGAGCAGGCTGTGCAGGCGCTGCAAACTGCTCAGAATGCTGCTGAGCGCACTGCGGCGCTGTTTGAGGTAGGCGGCGTTTCGGCAGAAGAACAGGAACAGGCCCAGTCTGCATTGGCGGAAGCCCAGGCTGCAATCAAAGGTTTTTCGGTGAAAGATGGAAAGGTGCAGGGCAGTGCCAGTGAACTAAAAAGTATCGAAACTGCCAGGAATGCTTTGGTTCGCAAACAGGAGGCGCTTTCCGATGGAAAAATTATCAGCCCCATTGACGGCACCGTTACCAGAGTCAACATTAACGTGGGACGTTTTGCCGATGAAACCGATGATAACAAGCCCATGTTTGTGGTAGAAAATTTGCAGCAGCTGCAGATGAAGGTGAATGTCAGCGAGTATGATATTGCCGATATTCAAGCAGGGCAAAAAGCAGAAATCACAGCAGATGTGTTAAAAGGGCAGACTGTAAGCGGTGTTGTGGATCGGGTATCACCGACCGGCGAATTAAAAGAAGGCAGTTCGGCGGAACGGGTAATTCCTACGGTCATTCGTTTGACCGAGTCCAACGAAGCATTGATTGCAGGTATCAATGCCAAGGCAGAAATTATCATAGAAGAAGTGCAGAATGTTCTGGCAGTTCCTATAGAGGCAGTTGCTGATAATGGCGATGGCACCGGAACGGTAATGCGTGTCAAAGAAGACAGCACTGTGGAAACCTTGTCGGTAAAATTGGGTTTGGAAACCGATCTGGAGATAGAGGTCATCAGCGATGCGCTGCAGGTTGGTGATCAGCTGCTGTTAAATCGGGACGGTATTATAGACGGTATGACGGTAACAATCAATGCTGTGTAAGCGGATAGGAGAATGGTTATGAGTGAATTAATCCGCATTGCAAATTTGAATAAGATCTATGATTCGGGCGCAGTGCAGGTGCATGCCCTGAAGGACATTAATCTGACCATTGAGCAGGGAGAATTTATTGCCATTATGGGTCATTCTGGTTCTGGCAAATCTACCCTGATGAATATACTGGGCTGCCTGGATCGGCCCACCAATGGCGTGTATCAGCTGGATGGCATTGATATTGCCAACAGAACCAACGATGAATTGTCGGATATCCGCAATAAAAAAATAGGCTTTGTATTTCAGGCCTTTAATTTGATTCCCCGTACATCTGCTTTAAAAAACGTGGAATTGCCCATGATTTATGCTCAAATGCCGGGAAAGCAGCGAGTGGCCCGAGCCACAGCACTGCTGGAAAAGGTAGGGCTGGGGGAGCGTTTGGAGCATATGCCCAATGAACTGTCCGGCGGACAAAAACAGCGGGTGGCCATTGCCAGAGCCTTATCCAACCAGCCGCCCATCTTGCTGGCCGATGAGCCTACCGGCAATCTGGATTCCAGCTCCACCATCGAAATTATGGAACTGTTTACCCAGTTGAATCAAGAAGGCGTCACCATCATTATCGTAACCCATGAGGACGATGTGGCAGCATTTACCAATCGCGTATTGTGGTTTGAGGATGGTCGCTTAATCAGTGACAGAAAGGTGGAGAAGCAGTCATGATGCTTTTGTTTGAGAATATCAAGCTGGCCTTGTCGGCGATCCGCAGCAATAAGATGCGCTCCTTTTTGACCATGCTGGGTATCATTATTGGTATCGGCTCTGTCATTGCTATCGTATCCATCGGTGACACCATGCGTTCGGTGATTGCCTCCGAATATGAAAATGTCGGGATTAACCGGGTCATTTACTATGTGCTGCCGGAGGATAATGTCTGGTATGAAAGCGACTATTTCAGTCAGGATGATATTGACCAGATCAAAGATGCTTTTGGCGACAGAATTCCTTATATTGACACGTATTATTATGACAGCATGACCTTATCGGACGGTGTGCGAAATCAGGAAAAGGTTGATATTTATGCGGTAGAAAGCGGCTATGATCAGGTGCAGCCTATGGATTTTCTGTATGGGCGCATGATTGATGAGGGTGATGTGGAATCAAAACGAAACAGCATCGTCATCGAGCGGGAAACTGCGCAGAAATATTTTGGCACCGACAATGCGGTGGGGCGTAAACTGCAATTGTTGTCCAAGAGCGGTGACAGAGAAGATTTTACAGTGGTTGGCGTGTATAAAAAGCAGGACAGCTTTCTGACTGCGATGTCTGGCGGGAATGCTTTGGTTTACGTGCCGTCCAGCCTGTACTTTACACCGGACAGTCTTGGCTTTGAGATCAATTGTTATGTGGCAGAGGATACGGACGCTGAATTGCTGCGTACCCAGATGACCAATTATATCGCCCGTATGAAAAACCGGACAACCGATGAAATTTTCTCCACTTCCGCCCGTGATGAGATGGGTATGATGGATAGTATGATGTCCGGTTTATCAGTAGCGGTTGGTGCCATTGCAGCAATCTCCCTTTTAGTTGGCGGTATCGGTATTATGAATATTATGCTGGTTTCCGTTACAGAGCGAACCAGAGAGATTGGCATCCGAAAGGCGCAGGGCGCCCGCACCAGCCATATTTTGACACAGTTTTTAATCGAGTCGGCCATCATTTCAGCGGCAGGCGGTTTTATCGGCACGCTACTGGGGATTGGCATTGTGGCCTTGGGCGGATTACTGATTGGTATTGATGTAGTGGTCAATCCGTTAATCGTTGTCATCGCAGTGGGCTTTTCTGCTGTGGTGGGTATCTTCTTTGGTATTTATCCTGCGCGCAGAGCTGCGGCGGCAGATCCCATTGATGCATTGCGCTATGAGTAATGCGCATGGCAGGAGTGTTATATTGTTGTTTAAGAACAGAATTTATTCTGCTCTTTTCATAATTTTTTAATACCCACATGTTATTGCTGCTTTCCGTCAGCATAATCATTGTTGGCAGTGAATCCCTCAATTCTCCGTCACCTGCCGGAAAACAGCAGAAAAACACCGTTTTGTGCCTGGATAGGGCAAGGCGGTGTTTTTTGTTGTAAAAATTTTTGCCAGGTAGTTTACGAATCTGTCGCTGATATGCTAAAATTTGATTATTCAAAAAGAAGTAGTTGAAAAGAAGTAGTTGAGGATAGAAAAGAGGGAGTTATCATGATTTTGATCAAAGGTGGAAGGGTGTTGGATCCAGCCACAGGCCGCGATGAAATCACTGATTTGATTATTGACGGCGAGCATATTGCCCGCATTGGATTTTTTATGCCGGGGCCCGAATATGAAAAAATTATTCATGCGGAGGGCAAGATTGTAGCGCCGGGGTTGGTGGATGTGCATGTGCATTTTCGTGATCCGGGTTTGAGCGACTTGGAGGATATTCAGAGCGGTACAGCGGCAGCAGTGGCCGGCGGTTTTACCACGGTAGTCTGTATGGCCAATACCAAACCGGAAATGGATAATCCGGCAACCTTGGAATATATACTGGAAAAGGCAGCCAAAATGCCGATTCATGTGCTGCAGGTGGCCTCTGTTACCGAAGGTTTGCAGGGCAGAGAACTGGTAGATATGGATGAACTGAAAGAATTGGGCGCAGTAGGTTTTAGTGATGATGGTCACGCCATTGCCGATACGTCGGTTATGCTGAAAGCGCTGCAAAAAGTAAAAGAGCTGGATTGCCCCATCAGTGTTCATGAGGAAGATGAAGTACTGATTGAAAATAACGGTATCAATGAAGGCCAGGTATCACAGCAGCTGGGTATGGGCGGCGCATCTCATACCGCAGAGGATGTGCTGGTGGCCCGTGATTGCATGCTGGCATTGCAGACAGGCTCCAAGCTGCATATTCAGCATTTGTCTTCCGGCAATGCAGTAGAGATGGTGCGGTTTGCGAAAAAGATGGGCGCGCAGGTAACAGCAGAAGCCACACCTCATCATTTTACGCTGACTGAGTCAGCTGTGCTGACCTATGGTTCCTATGCCAAAGTCAATCCGCCGCTGCGTACCTTTGAAGATAAGAAAAAAATCATTGAAGGCTTGCAGGACGGCACCATTGACATCATTGCCACCGACCATGCGCCGCACAGCGATGCCCGTAAAAAGAAAAAAACATTGCAGCAGGCCTCCAGCGGTATGATTGGCTTGGAAACCTCGCTGGCTTTGGGCATTACCAAGCTGGTGCATGAAGGCTACCTGCCCATGATGAAGCTGCTGGAAAAGATGACCGTAAATCCGGCCAATTTGTATCAGCTGCCCGGCGGAAGATTGGCAGAAGGCGGCCCTGCTGATATTGTTATTTTTGACCCGGAAGAAAAATGGACTGTAAAAGAGTTTTATTCCCGCTCTCACAATTCTCCTTTTGTGGGAGAACGGTTGACCGGAAGGGTAAAATACACCATCTGCAATGGCAATATCGTATACCAGGACGGTATGCAGTAGAATCAATTTTATGGATAATCATGTTGAGAATTGTATGAAAAGGGAGGTTTGGATATGGCAACAGTCATTCAAAATCAGGCAGTGGGACAATCCTTTTATCTGCTGCAGGTAGCAGGTCATTTTGACGGCAAAATGGGGCAGTTTTGTATGCTGCGGGCATGGGATTCTTATCCGGTATTGTCCCGCCCAATCAGTATTTTTGATTGTCAGGAAGATCATATCAGTTTTTTATATAAAGTAGTGGGACAGGGCACTGAATTGCTGGCTCAGTTAAAAGCAGGAGATGACATTGATGTGCAGGGGCCTTATGGCAATGGGTTTCCGGCGGTGACCGGAAGGGTTGCTTTGGTAGGCGGCGGTATTGGCGTAGCGCCACTGTATTTGGCGGCAAAAACCTTAAAAGCACAGGGCAATCCGGTGGATCTTTATCTGGGTTTCACCGATGAAGCGTTGCTGCAGGACCAATATGAAGCAGTCTGCGATCATCTGCAGGTGAATATCGGCGGTTATGTGACTGACGATATCGACCCTGCTCAGTATGATGTGGTTATGACCTGTGGACCCCATATTATGATGAAAATTTTAGCAGAAAAAACAAAACATACTTCCACGGAGCTGTATGTATCCATGGAAAACCGCATGGGCTGCGGTGTGGGCGCTTGTCTGGTATGCAGCTGCAAAACCAGTGACGGCAACAAAAAGGTTTGTAAGGATGGCCCTGTGTTTAAAGCAGAGGAGGTGTTCTTTGATGAGCAGTAAATTGGCAGTGGACTTTGCCGGTGTGGCCTTTAAAAATCCGGTTGTGATGGCTTCTGGTACTTTTGGTTTTGGTCGGGAATACAACCAGCTGTTTCCCATTGAAAAACTGGGCGGCATTTCCTCTAAAGGATTGACCTTGCATGCCCGCAGCGGCAATGAAGGCATCCGCATCTGGGAAACGCCATCGGGCATTATGAACAGTGTGGGTTTAGAAAACCCCGGTGTAGAAGGATTTATTCAAAAAGATTTGGACTGGGTTAACAGTCTGGATTTGGTCAATCTTGTCAATGTGGGCGGTCACAGCATAGAGGATTATATAGAAGCGGTGGAACGGCTCAACAGGGAACAGTTGGATATTTTGGAGCTGAACATTTCCTGTCCTAATGTAAAACAGGGCGGCATGAACTTTGGCGTAAAAACAGACATGGCCCAAGATGTAGTGCGCACCATTCGACAGGTATGCAAGCACAAAATGGTAGTAAAATTATCTCCTAATGCAGAAAATATTGTGGATTTAGCCAAAGCCTGTGAAGCCGAAGGGGCCGATGGTATCTCCTTGGTGAATACTTTTTTGGCCTTTGCCATTGATATTAAGAAAAAACAGCCGGTATTCCAGAATGGTTATGCCGGATTATCCGGCCCTGCGATAAAACCCATTGCGCTGCGCATGGTGCATCAGGTCAGCAAGGCAGTGCAGATTCCGGTTATGGGTATGGGCGGCATCAGCACCTGGCAGGATGCGGTGGAATTTATCATGGCCGGCGCATCGGTGATTCAGGTGGGGACAGCTACCTTTATGAAGCCGGATAAAGCATTGGATATCATTGACGGCTTGGAACAGTATTGTGCGGATAACGGACTTTCCAATATTGCCCAAATCAGAGGGATTGTATAGAGCAACGGCATCGAAAATCAAAGAAGACCAGAGCAGTGTGCAGATCAAGCACATTGTTCCGGTCTTTTTTTGTTATTTCCGTTTTGTTTTTGCAGCAACAGCAACGAATTATTTTTACAAAGCTGCGGTGGATCCTACTGCGATGCAGTATGTACATCAGAACCGGCCTGATTTTTCCGCAACGCGTTATTGGGCTGTGCCGGCAGTAAAGGTAACAGGTGGTATCTGACCGTATTGTTCAAACAGATTGATCAGGACGCTGTTATCGTCTACCACTTGTTCCGTTTCTGCTGTGTAATAGGTATAGGTAGCATTGCCGTCCGCATCAAAGCTTTCAGCGGCAGCCTCTGCCAGAACCATGCCTGCTTGCGCATCGGCGGTATAGCGGGCAATAAAATGGCCGCCTGCTACAAATAAGCTGTTGCCGTCAAAGCTGATGGGGTAAGCCGTGCCTGCGCCGGATAACGGCCCAAAATCAGACAGCGTATCGGCTTGTTTGTAATACACATGGCTGCAATCAAAGGAGAGCAGATTGCCCTGTCCGTCATCATAAGCACCGTCAGTAACCAGCATGAGCGGTGTATCCAGCTGTTCAAATTGCAGATAAGTGTAATACTGCTGTGCGGTCAGTTCTTCCAATTGAGCGGCATACAGCTGCTGCGGTGTGGAACTTGCTGCTGTACTGCTGCAGGCAACGCAAAAAACGAGAAGAAAGGCACAGAGTAAGGGGATGCAATATTTTTTGGTCATAGTGATATTCTCCTTCGATAATGTTTTGTTAGAATAAATGGAATTTTGCTGCGATATCATTTGCGGCGACCAGATAACCAAAACGATTGTCTATTGGGAGCGCAAGGTCAATAGCGTATCTAACAGCTGTGTTTTTGTCAGGTTGAATAATTCAGACAATGGCAGCGACATCTGATTTTGGAACCAATAGCTGATCAGCCCGATTTGACCGGAAATAAAAAATTCCAACCGATAATCGGTCAGGGTATCCTGCTCTGAAATATGCAAAAGCTCTTTCAGGTATGCTTTTTGCTGTGTTTTTAATCGTTCCAGTGCAGTGGCATCCCGCAAAAGGATTTGCAGGAATTTTTGATTGTGATAAAAAAACTCTGTGGGAATATCTTCTGCCTGCAGCGTGTGTTGTTCCACCAGTTTTTGCAGGATCACCGAAATTTTTTGCTGAAACTGCAGCAGAAAATTATCCAAAAGCTGATAATATAAATCGTAGATGTCCACATAGTATCGATAAAAAGATGTACGGTTGAGATAGACCAGGTCGGTAATTTCGTGGATGGTGATCTGATCAATTGTTTTTTTTGTCAACAGCTGCAAAAGGGCTTCCTGCATCTGGAGTTTGATTGGATTGGTTTGTGAAGAATCTGTTTTCAGTTCCATTGTTTCCATAAGTTCACTTCCTAAAAATGACGTTTGATGATGATGTGTTGCTTTACAGCGCGGCTTCTATTCTTTATGATAAACGTAGCTATAATAGATTGTTTCCATTATGGCAAAAATAAAGAATCTTGTCAATGCGCGATATATGTTTGTTGAGAAACTTATAATACTAGGGGTGAGGAGATGGCGGAAGCTTGTATTGTGATGCAGCAGGTAGAGCAAGTTTACGGAAAAAAACAGGTACTGTCAGATATCAATTTGACCATTGAGCAGGGCTGCATTTATGGCATATTGGGGCCGTCAGGCTGCGGAAAAACCACATTGGTAAAAGCCATGGCCGGCATTTTAGAGCCCACTGCCGGCAGCGTGCAGGTATTGGGAGAAGCAATGCCCAATTTGGCTGTGATGAATCGCATTGGATATATGACTCAATCAGATGCATTGTATCAAAACCTGAGCGGTGTGGAAAACTTAGAATTTTTTGGCGTTTTGTACGGCTTAAAAAAGAAGGAGTTGCAGACAGCCATTGCTCATGCGCTGGATTTGGTAAAGCTAACAGAGGCGCAGCATAATCTGGTGAGCAGCTATTCAGGCGGTATGAAACGGCGATTGTCCTTGGCGGCGGCCATTTTGCATCAGCCGCGGATTTTGATTCTGGATGAGCCCACTGTGGGCATAGATCCGGTGCTGCGGCGGCAAATCTGGCAGGCGCTTTATGACATGGTTGCCCATGGCACCACTGTCATTGTCACAACCCATGTGATGGATGAAGCCGATCGCTGCTTTCAGCTGATGATGATGCGGGACGGCATGGTGCTGGAAGCCGGGTCTCCGGAAACCATCAAAAAGAAATATGGTGTGGGCACCATCGAAGAAGTGTTTGTGATGCTGGGAGAGCTCCATTCGGAAATCTGCGGATCAATTCATACTTGCTGATCCCCGCAGCTTATC
>USPE01000018.1 GCA_900556545.1 uncultured Peptococcaceae bacterium
GGGCATATCGTTCAAAATAAATATATACTATAGTAGAAAAAAATGAGCTGAACACTCGACTATGATCTGTTTAGCCCTTTATTTTATTTTTGGCCTATATTGCTTATGCCAATATGTATGTTATGTACGAACGATATGTCCTACAGCCCGATGCAGAATTGCAAGCAAAGAACTACCGCATCACCCTCCCCCTCCTCTATTACTATTTAACTCAGTCTTATTACTTCTCAGTATTATTACCTTGTAGTTTTTACATGTCCAGAGGTGTAAAAACTACATTTCCAGACATGTAAAAACTACACTTCTGGGAAACAACAAAAATTGCCGGTAAGAGATTCCTACCGGCAACATATTATTTTTAATATTTTATTTTTGTTTCAATCTCAAGTAGCCTTAACCAAGCTTCAGCAACTGTGCTGTAATAGAATCGCTCAAGAAAAAACTTGTCCCAGGTCAGAAATATTGATTCTGACCAAGGGCACTTTCTTTTATCCTGTTATGATAATTTTCCGCTCATATTAAATTGTCTCAGTTAAAACTTTAATCATATACTTTTCAAAAGAAAATCACTTTCATAGACAAAAAGAGAATCGCTTAATTGATGCTTTTCAGTTCGTTAATCAGTGCCGAAGTTTGGCCAAAGCGAAAGCATCCTTGGAAGGAAAAGGGTTAAAAGCCTTCAAACGGACATTAAAAGATTTATCGTCACTGCGTATCTCTCCTGTCACGATTCCAATAGGGTAGAGGGGTTACTAAAATTCCGAATTTATTGTGTACTTACTTTGATAAAGTACAGTCGGAAAAACTAAAGCAGGAAATAGAAGCATTCTCATTTAAATATTTAAAAGAATATGTTGAAGAATTTGGTTGCCTTCCCGCGTACGTATAATATGGTTATCTCATTGTTGACTATATAGATATAGCATCATTAAACTTGAAATTTGTATTATTTATACTACAAATAATTGACGATGTAAACCAAATTGCATATAATAAAGATAGATAAAGATACTAATGTTTATTCAGTTTTTACACCATAAGGATGAATTTTGAGAGGGATGATACTATGACTACAATACCAACTCAGATTAGAATTGATGAAGATTTAAAAAAACAGGCTATGGAGTTATTTGCACAACTAGGATTGGATATGTCCAGTGCTATGAATATCTTCCTACGCCAGTGTGTATTAAGAAATGGACTTCCATTTAGTGTAGAATTACCGCAGGCACAATATAAGCCAGAAGTATTAAGTGCTATGGAAGAAGCAAAGAAAATCAGCAGAGACTCTAGTACAAAAAGATATAGTAGTTTTTCCGAAGCATTAGAGGATATTGATTTATGAACTACGAATTAGTGCTGACTGGAAAATTCAAAAAATCTTTGAAATTAGCTAAAAAAAGAGGATTGGATATTGGATTACTCGATTCTGTAGTAGATAAATTATTATATGGAGTGCCTTTAGAAGAGAAATTCAAAGACCATGAATTGAAAGGAAAATATAAAGGCTTTCGGGAATGCCATATACATACAACCAGACTGGCTACTTGTATATTTGTTAGAGGATAATATTCTAGTATTAACCTTAGTTGATACCGGAACACATACTGATTTGTTTAATATGTAGCAAATGGGCTGAATACTCAATTGTAAGCTATTCAGCCTTTTGTTAAACTTGGATAGATTTGTTCTTATTCATCACGTAAATTACGATATAATGTATCCTTTTTAATACCTGTCAGTTCCGCAATCTCTTTCTTTTCTACCATTTCTTTTTTCACAAAAAAGACCTCACATGAACGGAAAACCGTTCACGCAAGGTCGTTCTTATACTATGGGTCAGGGCTAAGCGCTTTTGCCTGGTGTCTGAATAAATCTTTCTGCCCTGGGACAACTCGTTTTATTCAAACTCAATGGTAGCTGGTGGTTTTGGAGACATATCGTAACAAACTCTGTTTACGTTGTCTACTTCGGCTAAAATTCTGTTGGTGATAACTTCTAATACATCCCAATCAATGCGCTCAATGGTGGCAGTCATAGCGTCCACTGTGTTGATGGCGCGAATGATAACGGTGTATTCAAAGCATCTTTCATGATTTTTCATACCAACCGATTTGAAGTTTGGCACTACAGTGAAATACTGCCATACTTTTTTGTCCAGACCGGCTTTGGCAAATTCTTCTCTCAAAATTGCATCAGATTCACGCACTGCTTCCAGTCTGTCTCTGGTGATGGCGCCCAGACATCTTACACCCAGACCAGGGCCAGGGAATGGCTGACGATATACCATATCATGAGGCAGTCCCAATTCCACGCCGCAAGCACGCACTTCGTCTTTAAACAGCTGTTTTAAAGGTTCTACCAACTGGAACTGTAAATCTTCAGGCAGACCGCCTACATTGTGATGAGATTTTACCATTTTGGCTGTTTTGGTGCCGCTTTCGATGATATCCGGATAAATGGTGCCCTGTCCCAGGAAGTCAATGCCTTCCAGTTTACGAGCTTCTTCTTCAAATACGCGGATAAATTCACCGCCGATAATTTTGCGTTTTTCTTCTGGATCGGCTACATTTTCCAGTTTGCCCAAAAATCTTTCGGTAGCATCTACGTAAACCAGATTGGCTTTTAATTCGTCACGGAATACGTTTACCACGCTTTCTGATTCATTTTTACGCATCAGACCATGGTTTACATGCACGCATACCAGCTGCTGTCCGATAGCTTTGATCAACAAAGCTGCTACTACAGAAGAATCCACACCGCCGGATAATGCCAGCAGCACTTTTTTGTCGCCAACCTGTTTGCGGATCAGTTCTACCTGATCTTCAATAAAGTTGGTCATATTCCAGTTTGCTTCTGCCTTACAGGTATCAAATACAAACTCTTTCAGAGCAACCTGATCAGGCAGCGCTGCAAATTGTTTTTCACAGTTAGAGGATGGATGATCGACAGAAATCATTGGATAACCCAGCGTATACAGCTCTGGTCTAATGTCTACTGCAACGCCATCTACTACCCGGTTTTCACCGCCGTTTAAAATAATCCCTTTCACATTCTCCAAAGCCTGCAGCTCTTCTACTGTAATATCATGGGGATGAATTTCGCTATAAACACCCAGACTGCGGATATCACGCGCCAATACGGTATTTTCGGTACTGCCCAGGTCTAAAATCACAATCATATCCTGTTTCATTGTCATTGCTCCTTTATCTTTTTCAAATTATAAATGTAATATTATTATACAAGCTGTTTCCGTAAAAATCATCACAAATTACAATATTTCTGACAAATTTTTTTAAATATTATTTTTGACAAGCATCTTCACGGCAACCTGTCCGTCAACCCCCTTTTCCAATATCCCAACCATACTAGTAATCACCTACATTAAAATTATACTGTGATCCATCGCATCATAAAAAATACTCCTTAAGCAGAGTTTGTTTTCATTCGCTTAAGGAGTATACTGTCGTTCTCTATTATAATTCACCATTTTCAACCATATCCATGTACTGGCTCATGGTCACTTTAATCTGACGAGGCTTGCTGCCTTCATAAGGACCCACCAGTCCCCGCTGCTCCATTTGGTCTACAATACGGGCTGCTCTTGTGTATCCCACACGGAATCGACGCTGCAATAGTGAGATCGATGCTTGACCATTTTCAATAAATAACTTGGTAGCCTCCGGAATCAAATCATCCCAGGTTTCTTCCGGCTCTGCTTCTTTTTCTGTGTTGATGGCTGCCGTACCGATTTCTTCGTTATATACAGGCTGTCCCTGCACCTTTACCGCATCCACGATGCGTTCAATCTCCTTGTCGGATACATAAACCCCTTGTACACGCTGCGGTTTTGGCATACCTGTGGGATAAAACAGCATGTCGCCTCGGCCCAGCAGTTTTTCTGCGCCGCCCATATCTAAAATGGTGCGGGAATCGGTCTGGGACGATACTGCAAAAGCAATACGGGACGGCATATTGGCTTTGATAATCCCGGTAATAACATCTACCGACGGCCGTTGGGTGGCTACTACCAAATGAATACCTGCTGCGCGGGCTAACTGGGCCAGACGGCAGATGGCATCTTCTACATCAGCGGGAGCCACCATCATCAAATCTGCTAACTCGTCAATCAGCACGATGATATACGGCATAATTTCAATGGCTGCCTTTTCTTCTTCGGTTTGCGCCGCTGCTATCCGTTCTTCGGACAGTTTGTTAAATCGCGGCATATCTTTGACACCCTGATTGGCAAACACTTCGTAACGGCGGTCCATTTCACTGACAGCCCAGCGCAAAGCGGACGCAGCTTTTTTGGCATCGGTTACAACAGGAGATATCAAATGAGGAATACCGTTATAGTTTCCCAATTCTACTTTTTTGGGGTCCACCATTAAAAATTTTACCTCATCAGGTGTCGCCTTATATAAAATACTGTTAATCAACGTATTGATGCAGACTGATTTCCCCGAACCGGTAGAACCAGCAATCAGCAAGTGGGGCATTTTGGACAGATCTGTAACCACAGCCTGCCCACTGATATCCTTGCCCAAAGCCACGGTCAATTTAGATTTGCTTTTTTGGAAGGCATCACTTTCGATTAACTCCCGCAAACAAACCATTGATGTGGTCTTATTGGGAATTTCAATACCTACTGCAGCCTTGCCCGGAATCGGCGCTTCAATACGCACGCCGGCTACCGCCATGCTCAAAGCAATATCGTCGGACAAATTTACAATTTTGCTGACCTTGATCCCGGCTGCCGGCTGAAACTCATATCGGGTAATGGCCGGACCGCAGCTGACATCGGCAATTTTACCTTTTACACCAAAATCATTCAGCGTTTTTTCCAACCGTTCTACATGACTCATAATCTCGTTCATGTTTTTGTTGCTGCCCGATGCAGGGTTTTCCTCCAACAAGTCAATAGACGGATACTGATAAACCCCCTCTTCCATTTCTTCCGGCACAAACTCAGCTGCTTGCACATCATCATCTTTTCCATCTTCTTCAGCAATCTTTGTGTCAGATTCCTGCTTGAGCTGCTCCTTGCTTTTGGCTGTCACCTTTTGGGATCGGGTCATCGGCTGTTCTTCTCGTTGGTCCTGCTGCTCTTCCTGTTCGTCATTCTGTTTTTCCTGCCGTTTTCTCATAACCTGTTGAAAATCCTCTACAGAATCCTGAATCCCGTACGGCTTTAACGGCTCTGTAGGGCTTAAGCCTTTTCGTGGCTCCTGCTCGTCCAATGTTTTATGAATCTCTACCAAGCTGCTCAAAATAACTGGCTTCTCTTTGGGAATCACCACATATTCTGTACCGGTGTATCTGGTACGGCGCTCCGATGATTCTGCTGCCTGCGGCACCTCTTCCACAAAAAAGCTTTTCAGCCGATTTCTCTTCTTTCCGCGACGTTCTTCCCCACTAGAGGAAACAGCTTCCGCCTTAACCTGTTTTTTCTCTTTCATGGTTGGCTGACTGTTTTTTGGCAAAGCCGACGGCTGTACTATTTCTTCTTCAAACAACTCTTCTTCGTCAACAAAAATAAAATGGCTGACTGTTTCTTTGATACGGCTCCAGGTCTGCTTCACAGCAGAAATGAAATCCTCACCTCTGTTCAATACCGCTCCCTGGGCAATAATGATTACTGCAATCACCGACAGGCAAAACAAGGCAATATACGCGCCCACATTGCCTAAGGCTTTCTGCAGCAGCAACGACAAAGCAGCTCCTATCACACCACCACCATTGCCGGACATACCCAGCAGAAAATCATCTTTGATATCCACATATGTAATATTCATATGCAGCACAGTTAATACAATCAACCCGGCCATAACGCCCCCTGTCATCTGCATTTGACTTAGCTGTTTTCCAGAGAGCAAACTTAATCCGCTTAAACAGAGCAGAAAAGGAAACAACACAATCCCTTTTCCCATCAGCCCATGCATCAGCAGATAAATCAGGCCGCCCAAAAAGCCCATTTTTTCCTGCAGATCTGCGCTGTACGCCGCAATGGTATCATAACCTGTACTGTCCGGCGCCTGTATAATAATCCAACCGGTATAAATGGTTAAGGCCAATAAGCCCACCCCCAACAAAATATGGGTGATATTGATCGTTTCTTTCTGTTGTGCTTTCTTTGTCTTACCCATGTTCTCACCTCAGACAAATCTATTCAAGACTATTTATTATACCATTATCCCCATTTAAAAGAAAGCAAATGTTCTTAAAATAATTATTTTTTTAAAAACAGCCGCACATAACAAAAGCAATCAGAATCAGGCGTCCACTGCAAACACCCTTATCTGACTGCTTTTTATAAATTAGCAAAAAATGATGTACCTATTCAATAAACACCCGCTATCTTAGTTTTTCTATAGCGGCTTCTCCATAGTAATTTTCTACAGCAATCTGTCTCCGGCTAATACTTCATATAATGTTGTTTTCAAAATATCTACATCAATGGGTTTGGCAATGTGAGCAGTCATTCCTGCCGCAGAAGCAGCCTGAATATCATCGGCAAAGGCATTGGCGGTCATGGCAATAATAGGAATTTCGGCAGCATCCTTCCGCTCCAAACTGCGAATAGCCCGAGTTGCTTCATAGCCGTTCATCTCCGGCATCTGAATATCCATCAGCACTGCATCATAAGTACCGCGCTCTGCCTTTTCAAAGGCCTGCACAACCTGACGTCCGTCTGTTGCAACAACAAAGTCAGCTCCATACAGTTCCAACAATCCGCACAAAATTTCAGCATTAATGCCGTTGTCTTCTGCAATTAAAAAACATCGACCGGCAAACAGCTGCTGTCCTTCTATGGATGCATTGGCTGTAATCTCTGGTATAAATGCACAATCCTCTGTAACGGCTTCAAACTCTAACTCCACATGAAAGACGGTACCTTCCCCCAGTTGACTTTCCACCAAAATAGTTCCGTTCATCAAATCGGTCAACCCTTTTACAATGCTCAGCCCCAAACCGGTTCCTTCTGTAGACGCTGCGCCATCGCTGCGCGAAAACGGTTCAAAAATACTGGTAAGGTATTCTTTTTTTATTCCAACCCCTGTATCGCGCACAATAAACTGATACCGGATATCGGACGGCATTTGAGCCGCTATCTCTTTTACTGCAAAAATAACTTTCCCGCCGCTGGGCGTAAACTTAACCGCATTGCTAAGCAAGTTAATCAAAATTTGATTAATCCGCAGACTATCGCCATAAAAATACTGATGCTTCATATTCTGCACTTCGATGGTATATTCCAGCCCGGCATTCTTAGCCTGCGGATTCAAAATGACAGAAATTTGTTCGATTAGTTCATAAATAGAAAGCTTTTGGCGATTCAAGGTAATTTTGGAATGTTCAATTTTGCTCATATCCAGCACATCATTCACCAAACTCAGCAAATATTTGGAAGATAGAGTTATTTTCTGCAAGCAGTCCGCCACTCTTTTTTCATCGTTTAAATGCGCCGTAGCTAAGGCCGTCATGCCAATAATGGCATTCATTGGTGTTCGGATATCATGACTCATGGACGAGAGAAATTCACTTTTTGCCTTGCTGGCTTTTTCGGCAAGGGCCAACGCCTGCTCCAATTCGGTTTTTGTCTGCCGCTCCCGTTTTAAAATATCGGTCACATCGGCACGCACCATACAAATGGTGCTGTGATTTTCATCGCCCCAAAGAACATTGACCTGCTTATAGCGAATATCGCCGTTGGAAACATGGGTAAACACAAAATCATAGCCGCCCGGCTGCTTCTCCAATGCTTTTTGCACATGAACCAGCTCTAACTGTTCTAATACCTTTTCCTGTTCTTCTTCTATCACGTAATCAGCAACAAAACCTCTTACCGCCTGATCATAATCATTGGAGCTGTACGGCTGCAATTTTTCCAATACTGTTTTGCGGGTGTACATCACAAACCGACCGGTTCCTACATAGATAAATTCTGCCAAATCAAAGGTATAGGCAATCATATTTAAAAGTCCCTGCTGCTCCCGCAAGGATTCAGTAATATCCGTTTCCGCCAGAAAAATTCGTCCAATCCGAAGATCGGCAGCAGAAATGACAAGATTTTTTGTGCGAATTTCACGATTTTCATCCATAATAGAAAAGGTTATCGTATAGGCCTGTTCTTTTTGCAGCCTTGCAATTATGGTGTCCCGTTGTAATTCCCGTTCAGTAGAAACTTGATCCCGCGGAACCACCTGTTTACCGCAAAAATACTGCACCCATTGGGAATAGCTTTTCCACTGATTGATAGTATCGTCGTCTTGGTAATGATTGGACAAAATGCGGTAGCTATCTTTTATCAAATCTACATCCGCTATAAAATCATATCCGGCAGCGGATAACTGCTGTAAAATATGCTCCGAAATCACATTCTCGGTAACATCCGTTACTGCCAAAATCCCCGTTACGTCGCCAGTATCCGGTGTGGAAACCAGATTCATTTTTACTTGCACATAACGGTACTCTGTCTCTTTAGGAAACTGCACAAAGCAAGTCACAATTTGTTCTCTTTCACCGCGGAGAAAAGCGTTCAAGGCAGGCTGATTCAAATATATCTGGCAAAACTTCTCGCGCTCTGCCTCATCAACAATTAATGTGGATAAACCAGTAAAAAAATCATTTCGATTGGTACCAAACTGATGCAGCAAGTCCGAATCAGTGTAGTCAATGATATCAATAATACGGCCCTGGGTTACGTTGCAATGACCGATAATCAGCATTTCCGGCCCTTGGGTGCGATAGTGCTGCATAATTAAATCATTATACTGTTTGCGCAGCAACTCCTGTTCCGCTTTATCTGCACTGTAATCATAATAAACAGCACAGATTCTGGTTTCTCCGCCTTCATGTTTACTGAAAGACAGCTTTACCTTTACCCAAATATATTGCCCATGCCCCCGCAGCTGCCGCAAGGTCATTTCACACTGATTGGTTTTATCCTCAATACACTGCTGCATTTGCGCCATAACCTGACTCCGGTCCTCGGCATGAACAGTAGACAGAATATTATCTTGATACAAATTCCAAACCACACTTGCCGGCATGTCCATCAGGGCATAAATACCATCAGATATATATTCCGGCTGGCATCTGCCATCATCATAATAGCATAGCACCACCACGCCGCCGGGCAAATTTTTGACCATTGTTTCAAAATATTGTTCCAGCCGCTTTTTCTCATTGCGATTTTTCGTTTCTTCGGTAATATCACGAATAAATACAATATAAGACGGAATCCCGTTCCACTCATATTCCTGATATCGGACAGCACAGAATTTTTCTTCGCCGGGAATATAAATCTCATGCTCCTGGTTTTCTGCCGCATAACGATGAATAAAGCAATGTTCGCATACTTCTTTTTTGCCATACAATGCCATGTAGCATTTTTGTCCTGTATAAAAAAGATCCCGCTTTTGTTGTAATTCACTGACTTCATTGGCATACAGCAATTCAAAGTTATCCTGTCGAATTACATAAATACCCATAGCTGATTCATCGGCAATACTCTGAAATAAAGAGGTTTCATCAGGCAAATAGGTAAAAATGGCATTAAAGACCGCTTGTCCATCTGTTACTACCGCCTGCCCCTGCAGCTGAATCCAGACCACCGTTCTGTCTTTTTTCCAAATCCGATAAGATATATTTAAAATTTTATGACTATCGCAAGCTGCTGCCACCGCTTTCCAAATCCGTTCTTCATCCATCGCATATAAAACGCCCAGCGGATTTTTCTGCAAGATTGGTTCAAATTCCTCTGCATCATAACCAAACAACCTGACAAAGCCATTGGAATAAGATATGGGAATCAACGTATTTTCTTTTATTCGGTAACTTACAACGCCCCCTGGAAACGCGTCCATAAATTCCAGTCGTTCGGCGGAAAACACTACTGACGTTGTTTCTCCCATTAGCACTCGGCTCCCTCCGTCAACTGCTGATACAGTTGCGTTACCTTTTCATACTCCTGTTGGATTATCTGATACAACGCTGTATAATCTGTGTCCCCATCATCTAACCGCAGCGGTTCTACAATATTGCACACAGCATCATACAACGGATCCAAACCCATGTTGCCGGTTACACCTTTCAGCGTATGTGCCGCTTCAAAAGCTGCTCTCCACTCCTGATTTTCAATGGCTGTTCCCAGCAAACACATATTTTCATCCTGGAAAAACATTTTTAAAAGCCGCAAATACATGCTTTCATTTCCTAAAAACCGTCCTAATGTATTATCATAATTTCCGCCATAGGCTTCAAATATTTCTTTAAATTGACTCATTTACGTCACCCTTCTTTCTGAACAATAAAATGATACAATGTTTGATACAACCGTTCAGCATCAATGGGCTTTGCCAAATGGGCATTCATGCCCGCTGCTCTGCTTTTTTCAATATCATCTTCAAAGGCATTGGCTGTCATGGCAATAATCGGTATGGTCGCAGCATCGTCATTGCTGAGATGGCGAATATGACTGGCAGCAGTTAAACCATCCATTAACGGCATACGAATATCCATCAAAATTGCATCATAATAACCGGCTTCTGATTTATTAAACTGCTCCAATGCCCGCAATCCATTTTCTGCTGTATCCACCACAATACCGGTACTTTTTAACAACAGCTGCGCCACCTCTGTATTGATTGGATTATCCTCCACCAGCAGCAGCCGCTTTCCTGTAAAATCATACTCGGTAATCACCTGTTTTTTCTGCGTTTCGTTCTTACCCAAAGCTTTGGTAAATGCCGAAATCAAAGAAGATTTAAACATGGGTTTATTCATCAGCAAATTGACACCCGCTGTTTTTGCATCCTGTTCAATAAAAGTCCAATCATAGGCGGTCATAATAATAATGGTAATATCGGCTCCCACTGCTTCACGAATCTTTCGCGTGGTTTCTATCCCATCCATATCCGGCATTTTCCAGTCGATCAAAATCATATCATAATGATCGCCGCTTTCCCAGCAGGTTTTTATTTTTTCCACTGCTTTTAAGCCGCTGTCCACCCATTCAGCAGAAACACCCATATCCCATAAGGTAAACACAGCACTTTTGCAGACAGCCACATCATCATCTACCACCAGTGTTTTCAGATGGGAAAAATCATAATCTTGCTCTTTCTGCACAGCTAACTGCGGTTCCTGCTCTACAACTCCCACTTTTACATCTACAGTAAACTCGGTACCCAAACCTTTGATAGAGCGTACTGTAATTTCTCCATCCATCAAATCCACAATATTTTTGGAAATAGCCAATCCCAAACCGGTGCCGCCATACAACGCTGTAGTACCGGTAGATTCTTGCACAAACGGCTCAAAAATATGAGATAAAAACTCTTCTCCCATGCCAACGCCAGTATCACTGATGATAAACCGCAGCTCCGCATTATACTGCGTTCTTTTCTTTTGGGATATCAAAAAGCTTACTTTACCACCCTCAGCAGTAAACTTAATGGCATTGCTCAATATATTCAGCAGCACCTGCTGCAGCTTCATGGAATCACCAATATAAACGTCCTCCAGCATAGGATCCACTACACATTCATATTCCAGTCCTTTACCGCTGGCCTGCCCGTAGCAAATAGAATTAATACCAGTGATAAATTCCTGCACAGGAATTTCTTCCTTTTTTAATAACATCTTTCCGCTTTCAATACGGCTCATATCTAAAATATCATTAATCAATGACAGCAAAAACCGAGAGGACATCTCAATCTTGGCAATACATTCTTCTATTACAGTATCATCGCCAATGGAACGCGCTGCAATGGTACTCATACCAATAATGGCATTCATCGGTGTTCTGATTTCATGACTCATTCGCGATAAAAATTCTGATTTCGCCACATTGGCTTGCCGCGCTGCTTTTAACGCTGCCGCCAGTTCTTCATTTTGCCGCTGTTCCTTCCGCACCACGTTGGTCACATCACTGCAGGCCATACAAACCCGATGCAATTCCTTACTAATATAAAAAATCAGGAACCGTTTTACATGAACTTCACCAAGTGTATCTTTTATTTCTGCAATAAAGCTATAGGCGTTTTGCTGCTCCAATTGCTCTTTCATATAAGAAAAATCGAACTGTTCCCGATATTCTTTTTCTTTATCGGGATTGACATATTTTTCTGTAATTTCAGCAACAACATCCTGAAACATACCAACGGAAGGTATCGCAGAACTGTATTCTTCTATACAGGATATTAAATGATAACTGCCCTGGGCTACATCAATATCCGCGATAATATCATATTCCAATTCGGCAATGCGATCCAGCAGCGTTTCTTGCAGCCGTTTTTCTGTAATGTCCACCGTGTAAAAGAAAACAACCAGATCGCCATCATCCGGCTGCAAATACAAACGGAAATTGGTGTTTACCCAAAACACCGTCCCATCATTTCGCCTTCTTAAAAAGGTAAACTGATAGTCTGCCCGCCCGCTGGAAAAAGCTGCAATAACCTGTTCTCTATTCAGTTCCCTGCGGATTCGATCACCATAAGCTGTATCTACCGCAGAAGCTGCCAAATTTTCGATTGTCTGGTCATAGGTGTCGCCAATATTGGAAACTGCCAGATTGGCTGTGGTAATATAACTTTCCAGACAGTTTTTGCTGACATTGATTCTGCCCTGGAACACGCCTTCTGTAGAAGAAATTTCTGTAAAATAGGCCATTTCTTTTTCATAAATTTCCTTTTCCCTGTCCTGGCGTTTCTTTTCCTCTGTAATATCAATGCAAACCGAATTGATAGCCAACCGTCCATCCTCAGCAATCACTTTCCGTCCCATGTCATGCACCCAGATATAAGAGCCATCTTTCTTTTTCATGCGGTACTCCACTACATATCCGTCTGCCTGCCCCAGCTGCTCCATGACACTTTTGTCCACAGCCTCTTGTTCATCCGGATGCATACAATTTTTAACAAGTCCGCCGATATCCTTGACAAACTCTTCTTCTGTTTCATATCCCAAATAGTGCAGCATCTGCCGATTAATAAAATAAAAAGGAAAATCTTCTTCTATGTAGCCGCCCATCATACCGCCCGGCAGAGAATCACTGAGCAGTTCCTGCCGCTGCTGCGTAATATTTTTCATCACCAATGCCTGCGGATAATGCTCACCGTCCTGCTGATGACGTCCCGGTTCAGAAATATGAAGACTGCGGATTTCCCAATGGCCCTGTTCATTTTTTACAATGATAAAAACGCTGCGCAAATACCAGGTATACATGGTATTTTGCATTGTCAGTTCAACCGACACTTCCCAAACATGCTTTGCCAATTCAAACTGATGAATCAAAGAGAGGTTTAACTGAAACGGTTCCGGTATCTGTTCAATATCTTTTCGGATATATTCCTCCATAGCCATTTTTCCTCTGACGATTTCAGAAACGCTGGTTCCAACAAATCCAATGTCCTCAGCCAAAAATTTAGCAGTATCCACAAAATTTCGTTCTATAAACCAAGCGCGGCAAAACTGCCGCACTATATTTTTGACAATATCTTCTTCTATCATCCACGTCTCTCCTAATTGTATACCTTACTTTATCCCCTTGGTCGAATCCAACTGCTGCAGCAACTGTTCAAAGGCTGTATCAGGCATTGGTTTTGCCAGATAATAGCCCTGTACATAATCACACCCTAGTTCGCCCAACCGTTCCAATTGTTCTTCAGTTTCCACACCTTCTGCCACAACATACAGATTCATCCAGTGGGCCAACTCCATAATAAACCGCAAGATACCTTGTTCTGCCGGTTTTGCCATTTCATTCTGAATAAATTTCATGTCCAGCTTTAGAACATCCAACGGCAGCTGGTTCAGCATATTTAAAGAAGAATAGCCGCTGCCAAAGTCATCCATCTCAACCAGAAATCCCAGGTCACGCAGATTCCCCATGGTTTCTATAATTTGTTTGGGATCCTCTGTATAAGCACTTTCCGTTACTTCCAGATGAATGCGGGAAGGTTCCAGTTCATAGGTTTCTACCAATCCTTTCAGCATATCAGCCAGATTAACATTATAAATATCCGCCCTAGATACATTTACTGACACTGGAATGGAACGCAGTCCTTTTTGATCCCACTCGTGCAGCAGCATACAAACCTTTTTCCAGACATATTGGTCCAATTTAGTGATAAATCCGTTCTTTTCAAACAGAGGAATAAATTCTCCCGGCGATTGAAATCCCCATTCCGGATGAATCCAGCGAACCAATGCCTCTGCACCGCACAGCTCTCTGGTAATGGTTTTATATTTTGGCTGTAAATATACAACAAATTGCTCCTCTAAAAGGGCTTTCTCCATCTCATCGGTAATTTCCTGATTGCGCAAAAGTTGGTTCCGCAGTGCAGCATCATAATAAGAAAAATATTTTCCATACTGCCCCTTGATACTGCGCGCAGCCAACAGCGCTCTGTCACACATCTGCTCTACAGGAACATTTTCGGCAGAAGAAATGGCATATACACCCCACTTCAAAGAAACATTTTTCACTTTTGTCAACGCATTAATTTGAGCGTTAATCTGTGCAAATAATTCATCGGTGTATTCCTCATCATGCTCCATCAAACAGGCAAACTGATCAGCATGAAAATGACTGCAAATACCATGAGCATTTACATACTGGGTATAAATTTGAGCGATCCCGCATAGCAAAGCATCTCCAGCAGGCACACCAAATACATCGTTAATTAGTTTAAAATTTTCAATATCAGAACAAACAATATCATACTGTTTGTCTGGATTTTTCAAAATAAATTCCTTAGCGCTTTTATAGAAATATTCTTTCCCATAAAGACCGGTCAGCCTGTCATATTTGAACTGATTCACCATAGCAGCTGTTTCCCGCAGATTAATGATGCTGGCAACCCGATGTAAAATAATCTGCGGTTTATATGGTTTGCCAACAAAATCAGCCGCTCCCTGCGACAAAGCGGCCACTTCATCCGATTCCCCATCATTCTGTGTTGTCACGATAACAGGAACCGATGCATAATTTGGATTTTCCTTTACAATGGATAAAAACGTATATCCATCCATAACCGGCATAATGATATCCAATAAAATCAAAGATATCTCATCTTTGTACTGTTCTAAAACACAAAGTGCTTCCTGGCCATTTTCTGCCTCTAAAACTTCATACTGAGAAGCCAGAATACTGGCTAACATGGCTCGATTAATGTTGTTGTCTTCTACAACCAAAATTTTTTTCTTTGACATCATTTATTTTTTTCCTCTTATTTTATTTATCATCAACAAAAACTGTTACAGGAATATCCATTTTTTCTGTTATGGAATATTGTAGCATAACCAAAATAATTGTGCAATCGCAATACCTAAATTCTAAATTTTCTTCTAAATATTGCAAAATATTTTTAAAATTCTCCAAAAATAAAAAGAGATTTTGTTATAATAGTACCTTTTTCAAAGGACATATCAAACAAAATCTTTTTTTATTTTCAACTAATATAATTTATTCGACCATAGCTGCGACACATTTTTACTGTTTTTCTGTTATTTCCAACAAACGCCCACAAATATCGCCACAACTACCAAGATTGTTAAAAACCTCTGCCCAAATGTTGTCATCCAATCCCACTCCTTCTTCCGCACAGCAAATACAAAATA
>USPE01000019.1 GCA_900556545.1 uncultured Peptococcaceae bacterium
AGGAAAATCTAATATACAAAAACGGGAAGTTACCTTTGAATTTACAAAAGATTTTCAGGTTTTGCGTTGTACTAACAGTTATCCAGAAAAAGATGCGGAAAATTGGAAGGTCGGTCGCAACACGTTAATCGTTTATGATGAAATTGCGGATATGGTATATTGTAATCCTATGAAAAAATCACGACAGAAACAGGCTGCGCTGATGTCAGTGGGTGGAATTGTATTATTAGCAGGGATTTATTGGAGTATTGCGGTTTGCGGGCTGATGATGCAATAGGGGGGACGTTCCTTCTGTGCAGCCATAAGAGGATGTTGTATTTTTCTGAAGCATTGCATATAATAAAAGGTAAGCTGACAAATATATTGTTGGCTTGCCTTTTTTGTTTTATAAAAATGTTCAGAATAGATATTATAGGAGAAGCTCTATGAATATTGAACAGTTACAGTATATTTGTATGGTAGCGCAGACCCATTCCATTACCACAGCGGCAGAACAGCTGTATGTGACACAGCAAACGATTAGCAAAGCCATAAATAAATTGGAAACGGAATTGGGGGTTCGTTTGCTCAATCGTTCCCATAAAGGCGTGACCTTAACTTCAGAAGGCGAGGTTTTTGTTGCACAGGCTGTAGAAATTGTAGATCGTTTTCAGAAGCTTTATAATACCATGCGTCCGCAAACTTATGCGCCGCAGTTAGAGGGAACACTTTCCTTCTATATGGTATCCTACGTATTTGCCCGAGTAGGATCGGAAATTTTATCATTATTTCATAAAAAGCATCCAAAAATTCGCTTGGAAATATCAGAAAAATTGACATCTGACATTTTGACTGTTTTGTTGGATGGCCAGGCTGGTGTCGGTTTGATTTCTACGGTAGATGGAGATACAGGTTGGGGTTCTTTAAATGATTTTAAAGATGACTTGACTTTCAAATTGTTATACGAAGATGAGTTGCAGATTTTTGTATCCAAAAATAGTAAACTGGCAAAGAAAACAGAAATTAATTTTGGAGATTTAGATGGTTTATTTGCGGGATATGGTTATATGCCAGGCACATTTTATATTGTAGAAAAACGTTATGGTGTAAAAACACAGGCCATTACTGATTCTGCCAATATTACTGTGGTTGGGCAGGCTGTGCAGGATGAAATTGCCTTTGGTGTAACTACAAAGGGCATCGCGGCCAGGGATTCTTTTTATAAAGATTTTATACTGCTTTCCTTGGATGATCATCCTACTGTGCAGGTGTATTTTTTGCATTCAATACAATATCAGCCGAATGAGCTGGAACTTATTTTGTTGGAAGAAGTAGAAAAAATATTTGCAGCGTTATAGGCCGCATAAAAAATATATTATAAGCACTTGCTGTGAACTGTGAGACATAAACGGTTCGGCAAGTGTTTTTTATTTTGCACACAACTTTCAGTTGTTCCCCATGTAAAAGCGGTCAATGCAGTTGTTTCCCCTCTTTAGAAAAACTGGCTATAATGAAGCCATAGGGTAAGATATCGTATTATTTCAAAGGAGGAAATTTTTATGAGTAAGAAACGTGCGATGATGATTGGTTTAGATGGCGCAGATCCAGTTGTAGTAAGAAGATTGATTGACGAAGGCAAAATGCCAAATATGAAAAAATTGTTGGATCAGGGTGTTGCCAGAGAATCACTGGATATGATGGGTGTACTGCCTACCATTACCCCTCCAAACTGGGCTTCTATTGCTACAGGGAACTATCCAAGAACCCATGGTGTTACCTGCTTCTTAAATCATACTTTAGGGAAATCTTTGGGTATTACCGAATTAAACTGGAACTCCATGCGTGTTGAGTCCGAATTTATTTGGGAAGCCTTTGAAGATGAAGGTAAGAAATGTATTATGCTGAACTATTGTGAAGCATGGCCAAACCGTGTAGAAGGCAGCAACAACATTTTTGTAGATGGTGTTGGTGTAGTACCATTCCTGCGTTCGTCTGCACAGTTCCAGAAAGTTATTATATTTAATAGTGAATACACTGGCATGAAAGAAACAGCTCATACCGTAACTCAGAGTTCTGGGGATTGTGTTGTATATAAAGATCAGGTAGATAAATTTGCTTCCGAATCAGATTCTGCACCATCTGCCGAATATAGCGGTTTAGAAGATATTCCAGAAGGCATGACCATTGACGACATTTTAGCCATGTCCTCTCACTTTGGTGATATGCCATTGGAATCTCCAGGGATGGTTATCAAAGGGTTCTCTGCTGAAGAAGCAGCCAATGACGACAAATACGATAAACTGTTTACTCCGATCAAAGATGCAGAAGGATGGGCGTTCGAAGTGCCGGAAGGTGCAAAAGAAGTTGTATTCACCATGAACAACTCGTTGATTCGTCGTGTTGCCCTGTTCTATGGTGATAATTACGAAAATATTAAAATTTATAAAAACAAAAAAGTGGATGAACCTCTGGGTGAATGCACTTTGACCACTTGGTCTAAGCCAATTTATGATGTTTTTAATATTGATGATAAAGATGTAAAAGTTGCTTACTATATTCGTGGTATGGAAATGGAGGCAGACGGTTCTAAAGGTCGTTTCTATATTTCTCATGTAATGGATTGTGAAGATAAAACCTATTATTATCCGCAGTCTGTACATGAAGGCTTAATGGAACATGTAGGCCCTATGTGCTACTTTGCTAACGTTGACCGTCACACTGTATTAGGGGATACCATGGAATTGGAATCTTTTGATTTGGTAAACGACTGGCATATGAGAGCAACCCAGTATTTGTTTGATACAAATCCAGACTGGCAGTTATTCTATATCCACTTACACAGCATTGACCTAGTAAACCATCATTACATGGAACAGGCTGTAGAAGGTCGTCATGAAGACTGGAAACGTTTCCGTGATGTAATTGATGAAATTTATATGATTAACGATAAATATATCGGAACTGTATTAGATAATCTGGATGAAAATACAGTTGTATGTGTAACTTCTGACCACGCTGCAATTCCACGGTCTGCTGGTTATGAAAATCCTGGTATCGGGGAGCTGTCCGGTATTAACGCAGAAGTTATGGAACAGCTGGGCTATACAGTAACAATGCCAATGCCAGGCATCGAAGGAATGTATATGATTGACTGGAGCAAAACCAGGGCCATCAACCACAGAACATCTCATATCTATATCAACCTGAAAGGCCGTGACCCGGAAGGTATTGTGGAACCAGAAGATTATGATAAACTGGTACAGCAGATTATCAGTGATTTGTATAGTTACCGTGACCCTCAGCATCCAGAAGAACGTGTAGTAGCCTTTGCTATGACTAGAGAAGAAATGGAAACCATCGGTATGGGCGGCCCTCACTGCGGTGATATTTTCTTCCAGTTGAAAAAAGAATACGGCTTTGAACATGGTAACAGCTTCCAGTATGTAACCAATGATGGATATTCATTAGGCGCATTGTGTATCTGGGCTGGTATGGGCTTGAAGAAAGGCGAGTATATCACTCGTCCGATTCGTAATGTAGATATTGTACCAACATTTTGCCACTTAGTTGGCAACAGACCACCAAAAGAAGTGGAAGGCGGCGTAATTTATCAGTTGCTGGAAGATGAAAATAGTCCTGCGTAATAGCGTTCAGAAATAGCTGAAAATAATTAAAATGGCCAGTGAGGACTCTGATATGGATTCTTGCTGGCTATTTATTTACAGTGGATAGTATGCAGAGATGTTGCCTTAGGATAGTTTTTAGGATTGAGGGTGTGTAAAATTATGGAGTTATCAGATAAGCAGGCGTTGATAAAAGGGGCTGTTCAGGGTTGTGGTATTGGTACAGCAATTATCAATGGTGTTATATTGTTTTTTACATTACCTAAATTGCCGGTATTAACGAATACAATGGTAATATTCAATTTTTTAGGATTGGCATTAGGTTGTGGAATCCTTTGCCCTCTTTTTGGAAAGATGACGTTAAAAGGTGTACTTGAAAAAAATCCATACTTGAAGATAGACGCCAAAAAGGAGCATATGTTAGCCAAATTTGTGCCGGATAATCTTGGTTTGGCTGCATTGGTGATAGGCTTGATGACTGCGATTGTATGGTGGGTAGTTCCTTATGGTATAGCACTTATATTACAGATTGAGTTTACATTAAGCCGTTGGTTTTGGATTATTATGATTGGGTGTTATTCTGGTGTATGTGCCAGTTTTGCAGCATATTTTGGAATGCTGCGAAGTTATTATACAAGTAAATGAAAGAATATTGAGAAGGCAGAGCATAATGAAACCAGCCAGTGAGATAGAAAATTCACTGGCTGGTTTCATTATGAAATAAATTCTTGTAAGAATTATAGTTTCGCTCTTATTTGTTAAATGGCCAGAACTGAATGCCGCCCTGAACAAATTTAACATTGTCATAGCCAGCTTGATTCAGAATCAACTGACCTTCAAAACCACGGGTGCTTAAGATGCAGAATACAATCAGTTCTTTATCTTTTGGCAGTTCGTGTGCACGAGCGCGTAATTCTTCAATTGGGATGTTGATCTGATTTTTGGCAGGAATCATTTTCTGTGCCCGTTCATGTGGGGTACGCAGGTCAATATATAATACATCGTTGCTGTCCAATTTGGATTTAAATTCTTCAAAACGCATACTGTGTGCTTTGCCTTCGATGGTGTTCTGCAGCACGTTGGCAGCGTTGGTCAGGTTTTCCATAGCGGAAGACAGCGGCGGTGCATAGGACAGGTCTAAGTTAGCCAATTGTTTTGCGGTTACGCCAAATGTGATGGCAGCAACCATGGTATCAATCCGTTTGTCCACTTTACCAGGGCCAACAATCTGTACGCCCAGGATTCTGCCGGTAGCGCGGTCAGCCAATAAACGAGTCATGATCAGTTTTTTGCCTGGCATAAAGTGTGTGATATCTGGACCTGGAACGATGGCGGTTACAGTGTCATAACCCAGCTGTTTTGCAACACGTTCAGATAAACCAACAGCGCCTAAAGACCAGTCAAACATTTTGCAGACAGCAGTCTGAACTACACCAGGATGAGTGGCATCACCGCCGGTAATGTTGGTGCCGATTACACGGCCCTGACGGTTTGCGGTGGAACCCATTGGAGAGTATACACGCTGACCGGAAACCAAGTTGGTGGTCATAACACAGTCACCTGCTGCATAGATATCTGGGTCACTTGTCTGGCAATGGTCATTGATAATAATTGCTTTTTCAACTTCCAAACCGGCATCAACAGCCAACTGTACCTGTGGACGAACGCCTACAGCCACCAGCACCAACTGTGCGTCTACAGCGCCTTTGTCGGTCTGTACGCCGGATACTTTGCCTTCTTCGTTTACTAAGATTTTTTCTACTTTGGTGTTCAACATAAAGTTTAAGTCTTCACCTTCCAGATAATTCTGGAATACGGCGCCCATTTCTGCATCTAATACCTGAGGGAAGATGGAACCCTGCATTTCAATAATGGTGACATCCAGTCCCCAGTTTGCAAATGCCTCTGCGCATTCCATACCGATCAGGCCGGCACCGATTACAACAGCACTGGACACGCCTTCTGTTTTGATATAATTCTGCATATCCAAAGCATCTTTTGGTGTTTTCATACCAAATACGCCGGTTGCGTCAATATTTTCCATTGGTGGCTTGAAGTTTTCTGCGCCTGTAGCGATAACTAATTTGTCATAAGGCAGCACTTTTACTTCGCCGGTTTTGCATTCTTTTACTTCAACTGTTTTTTCAGCACGGTTGATTTTGGTTGCTTCCCAGCCTAATAACGTATCAATGTCTTTGGTTGCTTTCATAAATTCTGGTGTACGTACCGCTTCCCAGGAAGTAGTCATTAAGTCATTGATGTCTTTTACCGTAGCACCCAGGAAATAAGGCAGGCCGCAGCCGCCGTAAGAAATCCATTCACCTTTTTCAATCAGGGTAACTTGAGCCTGCGGATTGCATCTTTTTGCTCTTGCAGCTGCTTTAGGACCAGCAGCAACCCCACCGATTACAACGATTTTTAAATCTGACACGATGAAATCATCTCCTTATTTAAATAACAATTCAGAAAATTGTAAATGATAATTATTGAACTAATTTGATTATACCCCCAACGGAAAAATAAAACAATGGTAATTCCCTACAAGTTGTAATGAATTATTTTAATTGTTATCAGTGGTTGAATTAATAATAGTTTTCGCATTGTTAAAATTGGGAATAGATAAAAGAAAAGTGAAAACGGCCTTGAAAAAATTACAGAAAAATTACAAATAAAAAGCAGGAAATTATGCAGATAATAGCGAAATAAAAACTATTATGCAGCAGTCGTGAATAAAATTTTAGCAAACTTAAAGAAGAGAGGGGTTTGACATGCAGCACAAAAGAAAGCTATCAGTAATTCTGATGTTGGCATTTATTTTGACTATGGTTGTACCAGTCAGTGCTTTTGCCGCCGGTTTTTCTGATGTACCAAGCAATCACTGGGCAATTCAGCAAATTGATCGGATGAATGCGAGAGGGATTATTGGGGGATATGAGGATGGAACAGCCAGACCTAACAATCCTGTAACACAGTTTGAAGCGATTACAATGGCAACCAGAATGATGGGACTGCAATATGATGAGTCCCAAAATAAAGGAACCTATCTGCCTTTTAAGTATCCTGATTGGACAGGTGCTTATGGTGTAGCGGTTATCGCCTATGAAGCAGGTTTGGTCGATGCCAGCGATTTTAACCACAGTTCTGCAGCAAGCCGGGAATGGATTGCCAAGCTGCTGATTAAAGTGATGGAGGTAGAAAGTGAGTTAAATTCGGTCAGTGATGAAACCTTGTCTTTCAATGATACCAGCTCTATTGGAAGCGACTATTTGAATTATGTGAAATTAGCTTATGATAAAGGGCTGATTGGCGGATACACTGATGGTTCTTTTAAGCCTAAAAATACAGTAACCAGAGCGGAAATGGCTGCTTTTCTCTGCCGTGTGGAAGATAAGCTGAACACGACGGTTGATAATGTAGTAAAAGGTAAGGTTACCAATGTAACAGGTGTCAATGTGACCATTGATGGTGTGGACGGCAAAAGTTATAATTTGTTTGCCACAACCAATAGTATTTTATATAACAAATCCAGTCAAAAAATTGGTGTAACCGGTTTGGCAATCGGAGATTCGGTTTATGCTGTATATAAAAACAGTTTGCTGAATTATCTGGAAGTGCGCAGCGAAGAATACAATACCAATAATTCTCAGGTGATTACCAATTTGAGCGGTACAATCAATGCAGTCATTGGGGCTAAAAATACAATTGTAGTCAGCGATGAAGATGGTGCTTTGCATACTGTTATTGTAGATAAAAATACAAAAATCAATAAAGAGGACAGCAACATTGCACTGGCATTTTCTGATTTACTCACAGACATGTCTGTACGAATTTCTGTAGATAAAGATGACCAGACTGCCAATCAAATTATCATTGAAGAAACCACAGATGGGCAAAAAGGCGGTACAATTTACAGTGTGGATGTATATGACAATCTGATTGTCATGAATGAAAAAACCGGTTTAAAATCTTACCGGATGTCTAAAAATATTGAAGTTAGCATTTCCGGCATGCTTTCCGCCACACCGAGCAGTTTAAAAGAAGGTGACATGGCCACCTATACCATTTCTGACGGTGTAATGGTTGCAATTGCAGTAGGCGGCAGTACAGACGCCTATGGCGGCAATGCTAAAGTAAAATCTATTGATACGGTTAATCGAATTATCAATTATCAAACCAGTTCTAATGAATTAAAGGCAGCTTTTTATAATAGCGGTCAGGTTGTAAAATTTAAAAATGGCGATACCGGTACTATGAGTGATTTACAAGTGGGTGACGGGATCAATATTACAGTAGATGATAATCAGGTAACGGCAATTACAGTTACCAGCCGTAATTTGAGTGAAGGGGCTATCAAAGGCACTGTATTCTCTGTAAATACTACCGATGAGTATATTGTAATTACAACAAGTAATGGTTCTAAAGAAACCTATGATTTAGCCAGCAATGTAAAGGTATCTTTATATGGAGATAGTGCTTCGCTGGGTCGATTAAACAAAGGAATGAAAGTGGAACTGACCTTGCAGAACAATGAAGTAATCCGTATCAAAGCCAATGATTTGGTAGATGGTGTAGTGAAAAATGTAAACAGCAGCGCTCGCACCATTCAGGTAACTACAGATAGCGGCACAGAAATTTATGATGTGGCCAGCGATGTGGATATCAACTTCTACAGAACCAGCAGTTCTCGTTTGAGTGCTTTGGATGTTGGCGATACTGTCAGCATGCGGGTGGTAAATGATGAAGTTACCATCATCAATGTCAATGAACAGGTGGATATGACTGTTTATTCTCTGACATATAGCAATGATTATATTCGCCTGGAAGATGAGAATGGCAACAGAATTAGTGAATATCTGGATGATGTAGAACTGATTATTGACGGTGTTCACAGTTCTGATATTGATGATTTGAGTATTGGTGATGAAGTAGTGGCTACCTTTGCCGGCTCTGAGTTGATTAAAATTGAAGTTGCCAGCCAGGTAAAAAGCGGAGAAGTTACAAAAGTAAACACTTCTACCAATACCATCACTGTAAAAACATTCAGCAATGATATCAAAACAGTACAGTTTAGCAATGGAAGTTATGTAGTGAAAAATGGATCCAGTTCCAGCAACATTTCTACTGTTAAAGTAGGTGACAGAATTTCTGTAAGCTCCGGCTCTAATAATAGCCGTGTCATTACAGTCATGAACAGTCGAACCGGTGATGTACAATATGTAATTGGTGATAGAATTCAGTTTTTAACGGAATCAGGTCAGTCTAATAGCTTAAGCGCCAATTCTTATACGGCAGTGAATGGTTGTTATTGTCACTATAAAAATTCTACCAGTCAGTTTGTTTTAGACAATAGTTATGTAACACGGGGTGACAGCATTACCATTTACTATACTGACCGTGACAGTGTTTATGAGGTTGTAAAAAATTAATTGTAACATGAGATAAAGTTCATGGTTAATTTAAAAAAGAGACGTCAAAGATGGGATTCGCCATCAAGGCGTCTCTTTTTTATCTGGTGGTAAAGAATCATTTTAACAGAAAGGTTATTCCAAATGTAATATAAAGTTTTAGATACACTTCTAAATTGGATTAATATAAAAGTATTCTGACTTTGTATATGGAATGCAGGTATATGTCTGAAGCTGGTAGAAAATTATAACAGGCTAAATTTTTTGAAACAGATCGTAGAGAAAGCAGACAGAGCTGTTACTATGAAAAAGCTTATAATTTTTTGTTGCTTGTGGTGTTGGCATATGCGTAAAGATTAGGAGGAACTTTTTATGGAGAAGAATGCTTGGAAAAAATATGATGCGGCACAATTAGAACAACTGGAGTCATTGGCTAATCAATATAAACAATTCTTGAATATAGGAAAAACAGAGCGGGAATGTGCCCGCGAAGCAATTCGTCAGGCAAAAGAAGCAGGTTATGTTGATTTACAAGATATTATTACAGGGAAAAAACCAATGCAATCAAAAATATATGCTGCGTCCATGGACAAAACAGTAGCCTTGTTCCATTTGGGTAAGGAATCGTTAGAACAAGGCATGCGGATTGTGGCTGCACATATTGACTCGCCAAGATTGGACTTAAAGCAAAATCCATTGTATGAAGAGGGGGGTATGGCCTATTTGGATACCCATTATTATGGGGGCATCAAAAAATATCAATGGGTTACATTGCCTTTGGCCATTCATGGAGTAGTGGCTAAAAAAGATGGAAGCTGTATAGATATGGTTATCGGAGAGCAGGAAGATGACCCTGTTTTTGGAGTGACAGATTTATTGGTGCATTTGGCCGGTGAACAGCTGGACAAAAAGGGTGCTAAGGTTGTAGAAGGTGAAGCGTTAGACTTACTGGTGGGAAACAAGCCATTGGTGGGAGAGGAAAAAGAGGCAGTAAAAAAACAGATCTTGCAAATTTTACAGCAAAAATATGGTATAGAGGAAAATGACTTTGTCTCTGCTGAATTAGAGGTCGTTCCTGCTGGCAAGGCGAGAGATTGCGGTTTTGATCGCAGTATGATTATGGCTTATGGACACGATGATCGTGTATGCGCATTTGCTTCTTTGGCAGCGTTATTGCAGGTTGCGGATACGGAAAAAACTGTATGCTGCCTATTGGTTGATAAAGAGGAAATTGGCAGTGTGGGAGCCACTGGTATGAAGTCCAGATTTTTTGAAAATACAGTAGCAGAATTAATGGCATTAACCGATGATTACTCTGAATTAAAATTGCGTCGTGCATTATCCCGCAGTAAAATGTTGTCTGTTGATGTTAGTTCTGCATTTGATCCCACTTATGCTCAGGCCTTTGATAAACGCAATGCAGCTTATGTGGGGAATGGAATGGTCTTAAAAAAATATACCGGATCCCGCGGAAAATCCGGTGCTAATGATGCCAATGCAGAATATATTGGTATTTTGCGTAATGTAATGGATAATGCAGCAGTTACTTATCAAACTGCAGAGCTGGGTAAGGTGGATTATGGCGGAGGTGGTACGATTTCTTATATTGCTGCCTTATATGGGATGGATGTGATTGATTGTGGTGTGCCGGTATTAAACATGCATGCTCCGTGGGAGGTCATAAGCAAAGCCGATTTATACGAGGCTGCAAAAGGATACTATGCATTTTTAAATATGAAAAATTGTTAGCTGCTTGGAATTATGGTTGATTGGTATTTATACAGTTGACAGAGAGCTATAGATGCGGTATGTTTGAATAATGACAGGCAGATAAAATAGGTGTAAATACACGAATATTGTATACTTGTTCTAAATAAATTGACAGTAAGATTTAAGATGACTAAACTATCTAAGTTAGAATAAATGTAATCATAGCATATTGGTAAATGGTAGCTTGGTTTTACTGATTGACGAGAAGGTTGTTTGACAGGTTGTATGGGGGAGGCATATTGGTATGGAACGCATTTTAACGGTCGCTGCTTCACAACAGGGACAACTGTTATTGCAGCAGTTGCTGCAGGAGTTGCCGCTTCCCAGCAGTCAACATGCCAGTACGGGTGCTGCGGCACGAAGACTTTTGCAAGAGGAGCAGTTTGATTTAGTTCTTATAAATGCGCCATTGTCAGATGAGTATGGTGATTTGGTGGCTAAACTGGCCTTTTCAAAAAGCGCAGCGGTTGTTTTGTTGATAAAGGCTGAGCATATTGATGCAGTGCGGGAAAAAATTGCTCAAACTGGCATTTATATGATAGCAAAACCGTTGAGACGTGCTGTTTTTCTTCAGCTGGTACAATGTATTCTGCAGCAGGAAAAAAAGATGCGGCAGTTGCAAGAAGAACGGGATCATCTGAAACAGCAGATGCAGGAAATTAACCTGATTAACAGGGCAAAACTGGTGCTGATGCAGGTTTTAAAGCTTTCGGAACCACAAGCGCATCGCTATATTGAAAAACAGGCCATGGATTTGCGCATTACAAAAAGGGAAGTAGCAGAAGGCGTACTTAATACCTATGAAAGCTAATGATCTTATGTCATAACAAAACTTCAGCGGTAACTCAGAAACTGTAAGTTCCATTTATGTATGAAGGAGGATGCCTGTCGATGTGTACAAAGTATATTTTTGTTACTGGTGGTGTTGTTTCTGGTTTGGGAAAAGGAATTACTGCTGCGTCGTTGGGAAGACTGCTGAAGGCAAGAGGTCTAAAGGTGGCGGCCCAAAAGTTGGATCCTTATATTAATGTGGACCCCGGAACAATGAGTCCCTATCAACATGGGGAGGTTTATGTAACAGAAGATGGTGCTGAAACAGATTTGGATTTGGGCCATTATGAACGATTTATTGATGAGGATTTGAATCGGTATTCTAACCTGACAACGGGAAAGGTGTACTGGAATGTACTGACCAAGGAACGCAACGGGGAATATTTAGGCCAAACGGTTCAGGTAATACCACATATTACCAATGAAATCAAATCTTTTGTTTACAGTGTGGGGCAAAGTTCTAATGCCGATGTTATCATCACAGAAATCGGCGGTACGACTGGTGACATTGAAAGTCAGCCTTTTTTAGAAGCGATTCGACAGATTTCTTTAGAAGTCGGGAAAGATAATTGTTTATTTCTGCATGTGACATTGGTGCCATATATAAGCAGTTCTGGAGAACACAAATCAAAGCCGACACAGCATTCAGTTAAAGAATTGCGTTCGCTGGGGATTATTCCTGATATTATTATTGCCCGCTGTGATGAACCGATTGATGAGCATGTTCTACAAAAAATCGCCATGTTTGGAAATGTAAAGCCGGATTGTGTTATTGAAAATTTAACTCTGCCGGTGTTATACCAGGCTCCGATTATGTTAGAGAACAATCACTTATCTGATATTGTGTGCCGAGAATTAAAATTGGATGTTCCATCTGCCGATTTGACAGAGTGGAATGAAATGTTAAAACGAATTGAACAGCGGAATCAAGCAGTGCGGATTGCTTTAGTGGGAAAATATGTAAAGCTGCATGATGCCTATTTATCTGTGGCAGAGGCGTTGCATCATGGCGGCTATGAAAATGGCGCTGTAGTGGAAATCAAATGGATTGATTCTGAAGATGTAACGTTGGAGACGGCGGCGGAATTATTGGAAGATTGTCAAGGCATTTTAGTACCGGGCGGTTTTGGAGATCGTGGCGTGGAAGGAATGATTATTACGGCTAAGTATGCCAGAGAGAATAACATTCCTTACTTGGGGATTTGTCTGGGAATGCAGGTTTCGGTTATTGAGTTTGCCCGTTCCCTTTTGGGATTTCAAGATGCCAATTCCAGTGAGTTTACACCTGAAGGTTGTCATAATGTAATTGATTTAATGCCAGATCAACAGGGAAATCTGCCTAAAGGCGGCACAATGCGTCTGGGTGCATACCCATGTCAAATTAAGAAGAACTCTATTTTAGATGCTGCGTATGGAACGCCTGTGATACAAGAACGTCATCGTCATCGATATGAATTTAATAACCAATATCGTGAACAATTAGAAGCTGCTGGGTTGATGATTACAGGGACGAGCCCTGACAATCACCTGGTAGAGGCGATAGAGCTGCCGGAAAATTCATTTTATGTCGGCGTGCAGTATCATCCGGAGTTTAAAAGCAGACCAAATCGCGCGCATCCGCTATTTCGGGCATTCGTAAAAGCTGCTTTGGCTAATAAAGATAAAAATTAAACGTTTTTTAAACAGGCCGCTTTTATGTGGTCGTTGTAACATGATAAAGAAAAAGAATCCGGAGGGTTTATGGTATGAAAATTAATGAGAATTATTTAAATTTGAAAGACAGTTATTTGTTTGCCACTGTGAACAGAAAAGCTCGAGAGTTTCAACAGAATCATCCAGACAAAAAAGTAATTAAACTGGGGATTGGTGATGTTACCATTCCTTTGTGTACAGCTGTTACAGAGGCTATGCACAAAGCTGTAGATGAAATGGCTACCAAGGAAGGGTTTCATGGCTATGGTCCAGAACAAGGTTATGATTTCTTAAAAGAAGCATTGCAAAAATATTACGGTCAGCGTGCAGTGAATTTGGATTTAGAAGAAATTTTCATCAGCGATGGTGCAAAAAGTGATGTAGGAAACATTCTGGATATTTTCGGGAAAGATAATGTGGTATTGATTCCGGACCCGGTTTATCCTGTTTATGTAGACACCAATGTAATGGCTGGGCGTCAGGTTCAATTTATGAATGCCAGTGAAGAAAACGGATTTTTGGCGATGCCTAATCCAGAGATTCATGCTGATATTATTTATATGTGCTCTCCTAATAATCCAACCGGTGCAGTTTATAATAAAGAACAGCTGAAAATATGGGTAGACTATGCCATTGCCAATGATGCGGTGATTTTATTTGATGCTGCTTATGAAGTATTTGTAGCTGATGAAAGTCTGCCAAGAAGCATCTTTGAAATTGAAGGTGCAGATCAATGTGCTATTGAGTTTGGCTCTTTTTCTAAAACGGCCGGATTTACCGGTACTCGCTGTGGTTACACAGTAGTGCCGATGAACTTAGTGCGGGAGGGACAAAGCTTAAATAAATTATGGCTGCGGCGTCAGACTACCAAATTTAATGGCGTTCCTTATGTGGTGCAGCGCGGTGCAGAAGCTGTATTTACAGCTGAGGGGCAGCAGCAGATCCATGAAGCAATTGCGTATTATAAAGAAAATGCCAAAATTATTGCAGAAGCAATGGATGAACTGGGCATCTGGTATACAGGCGGTGTTAATTCCCCATATATTTGGTTGAAATGCCCAAATGGAATGGGTTCATGGGAATTTTTTGACTTTTTGTTGGAACAGGCCAATGTAGTAGGAACTCCGGGTGCTGGTTTTGGTGAAAATGGGGAAGGATTCTTCCGTTTAACAGCCTTTGGCGATAGAGAAAATACAAAAGAGGCTGTTAAAAGAATCAAGGCTGCATTAAAATAATAAAGTGTTTATTTATTGGTAGAAGAAGGTTGCACTGAAAAAGTAATTTAATCATTTTTTATAACAACAAGCAGCATAGTTTTTTTACTATGCTGCTTGTTGCATATGCTGTAAAGTACTAAAATAAAAAATTTCTATATGGAATTTTTTATAGACATACTGACTGAGTAATAAACGAATACGCCTTGATTCATTAGAATATTGTTGTTCTGCAGGCTCTTATTTTGCGTTTGTTATGATTAAATAAACGAAATTTTGAATGTTTTTGCTGTTTTGATGATCAATTAGCTAAGTGCGTATGGAGTATGAAGCCTGTTTGCCCAGAAAATGCATATTGAATTATTGGATAAAATGTGGTATTTTATGTTATATTGAAAAATGGGATAGTTTTTATCCTCGGTAGTGATTTAGTAAAGATTTTTGCAGGATGGCAGAATAAGAAAAGAGCGAGAAAAGTATGATTCAAT
>USPE01000020.1 GCA_900556545.1 uncultured Peptococcaceae bacterium
AGCTATACTCTTACAGAGCCGGTAGGTAGCCCGGCCGCACTATTTGGTGTAAGTAACCCTCCCTCCTTAGGGTCGTCCGTTCTTTGTTTGGTACAATCATTTAAGGAGGCATTGTTATGGACAAAGTATCGGGCAGTTTGACAATCTTTTTTGAGGAACCATTCTGGGTGGGTGTATTTGAACGCGTATCGGAGAATAAGTTATCGGTGTGCAAAGTTACGTTTGGTGCAGAGCCCAAAGATTATGAAGTATATGGGTTTATTTTGCAAAACTATTGTGATCTGCGGTTTAGTTCGGCGGTGACAGCGGATGAAAAAGTGATTGACCGCAATCCCAAACGACGGCAACGTGAGATTCGCAGGCAAGTGCAAATGGCAGGAATTGGCACCAAATCGCAGCAGGTGCTAAAGATGCAGCACGAGCAGTTGAAAACGGAACGCAAAACCGTGAGCAGGGGCCAGCGGGAACTGGAAAAACAGCGGCAATTTGCGTTAAAGCAGCAAAAAAGGAAAGACAAGCATAGGGGCAGATAATGTTTGATATTAAAAAACTGAAGATGTATGAGTAATATGACTGAATAACAGAAAACCTTATTGATTTTCAGAAAAAACTTCCGGGAATCGATAAGGTTTTTATAATGATGTTGACAATCCATATGACAAGAATTTGTTTTTCTGACAAGTGGGGGTGGATGAAAAAATACCTCCCGGTGTAACCGAGCCTGCCAGCTTGGCAAACCAGAAGGTATTTTTTATGTCAGAAGACAATAATAGTTTAACACATGGAAATAACAACTGCAAATAAGATAGTTGCATTTTATAGAAACTTTGCAAATGCAAGTTTTGGATAGAATAAATTTGGATGCTCTACTTCATATTTTATGCAAATAAGTATACATCTTGAATGCATTCATATCAATAATATATGCTCATCTTTGATTAAGCAAAGTGAATATTGATTGGAATGCCAATGAAGATATATAAGATATAAGCAAAGGCGATAAATAGGAAACCTAAAATGAATCCATGCTTTTTCTCCAACCAATCAGTGTTTCCAAACAACATTGCTGAGTTGGCGGAAGCGCCTGGTGTGGCTACAGCGTTCATAATCGTCATCATAAAAATAGCGCAAAAAGCAATTGGTGGAATCCCCATACTGGAGGCCAATTGGCAAAGGGTAGGACCAAATACCAATAGTAAAATAAAATTATGTGCGAATTGGGTAATCAAACCAATAATTACAATAACTAAAATCAAGAAGAAAATTGGACTAACAGAGTTTACGACAGGCATTACCACTTTCATGACAGAAGCCATGATTCCGGTTTCGCTAGCTTCCATGGCAGAGCAGATGGGAACAGTGGCAATCATTAAGAAAATCATATCCCAGTTCACATTGCCCATCAATTTTCCCATGCTTAAAATAGAATTTCCATGCTCATCCTTTAAGAAGAACATACCAGAGAAACATAGTCCGCAGGCGCCAATGATGGACATATTGGACAAAATACCTGTAATAGCCCAAGCTTTAGGCATAAAAGTTGGTAAACAGACAATAAGGATGAAAAGTAATAAGTAGACCAGACCGATTTTTTCAGATTTGCCCATTTGGGTATTGCGTAGTTCTGCAAAGCGGTCTTCTTTATCAGATAATTTAGAAATATCCACTCTGAAAATAAATTTACCGATAAATAGATAGCATAAGATTAGTAAAAAATTGATTAGTGGACCGCTGATCATCCAGCCTAGAATGGAGTAGTCTCCAAAAGGAACTATCTTTTGCATAATTCCCATGCCTACAATAGAGAACGGAAGAAATGGGAAGAGAACGATAGAGTAGGCAGCAAAGAATACAATGCCGCAAATCATATAGGATACATAACGATCTCCTTTTTTGTAGCCTACTTTGTCACAAATTCCATAGAAGATATACCAGAGCAAAATAGTAACAGCGATATTATTGGTGATGCCGCCGATATAACTGGCGATGAAGAAAAAGAAGAATGTAAGCAACCAGGGATGGCCAATGTTGATTTTTAAGCTGATAAATTTATTTGCCATATATTGCATTAAGCCAGTTTGATTGATAAATACAAAGAAAACAAAGGTTAACAGTAAATTTAACACTGTACTGTCTCCGAATCCTTCGCCCCATACAGCAGCAATTGTGCCGTATTCAGAACAACCTAATAAAATCATACCAATAAAGCTGGGCCAGAGGTAACCGACAAATACCCATCCATAAATAGATCCCAGAAAAATTCCTAAAATCTCCATACCATAAGGAGTGACGTCACTGATAGGTGGAAGCCAACGTATTCCAATCATGAGAGCGATACAAATAATACTATGAATAAGATAACTTGGTGTTATTTTTGATTGCGTTTGGGAATTGGTAAGTTCAGACATTGAAAAAACCTCCTCATATAACAAGATAATTAAAAATAATAACAAAATTGGTAGCTGTTATAATGTAGAATGATATTATTTTTTATCCCTTTGGATCTGCCTTGTTATTTGACAGACCCAAAGGATATTTGTTGAGCAATTAGTCTTCGATAATTTGGTAAGCTGGTGCGCCCTCACATTCTCTTGGCATACGTAAACCGGTTAACCATGCGATAGTAGGGGCTACGTCTACTTCTCTAATATATCGTGTTGTTTTGAAATTTTCTTTGATTCCTTTTCCTGCTGCAACGAAAATTGGAGAGACGGATGTATGGTTTAAGCCAATAGCAGTAGATAATCCGTCACCGTGATCCATGAGATTTTGCTCCGCTTGTAATACGACAATATCACCACATTCGGGACCTCCCAAGCCCAGCAAAATTGCATCTTTATTACGCAAAGCCAAAGCTACTTTTGCATGTCCTTTTTCATCTCTCAGACTGTATAACTTGGCGATGATTTCCCCTTCCAAATCATATTTATCTTCTGGTTCAACAATCCCTGTGGACCAACGACCTTTTAAGTTAATATAGATAGAATTCATACGACTGGCAATGGCTTTTGTTTTTGACCAATCAATTTCGGGCAGAGGTTTTCCGTCATTATCGTATAGCACTTCGGTATATCCCCATTCCCGCATAAAAGTAGCGTCAATAAAAATTTGTGGTAGATATGGAGAAGTACCGTTTTCTGATGTTAATAAGCCATGGTCAGAAACTAGGAAAATAGTCCAGCCTTCGTCTAACAAGTGTAGAAATCTACCGATGTAGTAATCATTTTGTTTACTGATATTGATAAAAAACTCATCATAGTCAGACAATGGTAAAGCTCTGAATTTAGAGTTTTCTTTTACAACAGGAATAAAATTGTGTTTCTGTGCATCATCATTGTGAATTTGCGAGAAGACAACTTCTACACCCTTTTCTTCAATCATATAGTGAATTGCATCAGCCCACCAACGCATGGTACGCATCCAGTTTTCTTGCATACAATCAATTACTAACTGTTTATCCTGAGATCCAACATTGGAAACAGGCATTGGATAACCTACATGTGCAATTAATTCTTGGTGCAGAGATTTTGGTGAAAATACATTATCATCATGAATGTTGATTGCTGCGGAAATCCAAATTCGTAGATTGCTTCCATCTTCTTCTAAGTGTAATATCCGCATATTCCGTGTTACGGTGTAAGTAATATCTTTTTTGATGGCTTCATCAATTACTGATTCAACAAATTCACCATTTTTTAAAGTTGTGATGCAACTTTCTGTTTTTTTGTTTTTGTAGATTTTTATGGTATCATAAATGCCTGTGTTGTTTTTCAGAATTAATGCAGGGCGACGAATTAGACCGTGAGAGAATAGAATGGTGCATTCTTTTGCATCTTCTGGAATGGAAAACTCCCATTTTTCTGCTTTTTTGATTGGTGATAAACTGGCATCCATTAATACATTAGTCATGGTGGTGCCTTCTGTCGGATCTGGTTCCATTCTTAAAATTTTGATTTCTGGAGCGACTGCCAGTGCAAGAGATGCTTCATCTTGGTTATCACTTGTTTCTATTTCTAAATCATTGACCACACATAACATTTGTGTAGAGCCAGCTTTATTACGGTAGGTAACAGTGGAGATTTCTTCACTGGCAACAGCGATATATTCTGCTTCAACTTCGCCAGTACCCATACAAACTCCTTCGGGATTGGTTCCGTCGATTACAAATAAGTTTTTGTTGTCAGAACTTGGTGGCCAAGAGGAACCGGGCCAATGCAATACAAAAGTTTTTTTACCAGCTTCTGCAGTTACATTCCAAAGTTGTTCTGCTTTGCACAATCTGGAGTCCAATGCGTAATTTAAAGTATCTAATTTTTCTGGATCTTGTCTCCAAAAGTCAGTAATACCATGAGTCATTGGATAAGCTCCTGTTGCTAAAGTTGTCCACATTGGTGGTGTAATGGTAGGCATACCACCTAATAAAACCAAATCTTCGCGAGCAGAACCTCGTTCAATTAAAGTTTTTAAATTGGGCATATATCCTTGCTCCATGTGATAACGGCTTAAACGAGGATCCATACCATCAATGCCTAATACTAAAATTTTGTCAGCTTTTTTCATTTGAATCAGCTCCTAAATATAAATTGAAATTTGCAATATTTGAGTATATTTATAGTATATATTTATTGATTGTATAAATGAAGCATATATATGTATAGGGGATGATATTTCTGCAACTAAGAATTGCAGCAAAAAAAGCAATCATATAGTATGATTGCGAAAAATAAAGTTTGTTAGAATTGGTAAACATGCAGAAAATATTCTACAAAAGCGTGGGCAGTTGCGGAAGCGTCCTTACGCAGCAAGATTAAATTGTCTACCAGGATTTTAGGTGTAAACAGGAGTGTATCACAAGGAGGTAGGTCATCATAATAAGATTCCATCAAAGAATCAAGCACGAATAATGCAGCGGTACCATTTTTTAAGGATGTTGCACAAATTTGTGATGTTCCAGGAAAACGGCAGTTTGATTTTGTAAACCCTCTACGTGACAAAGCTTGAAAAAAGAAGTTGGTTTGGTTAATTGTACTTTGATAAAAAAGAAAAGGTAAGTTATTAATTTCTTCCATTGTATAGACTTTATTGGTATCTAATCCCATAATCTTAGAGGCAATAGCCACGATTCTGCTTTGTTTAAGAAGAAATATATTATATTTTTTCTCTAATTGATTATAATACTGTTTTAATTCATCTGTTTCAATAACAGTAAAAATTATGGGAAATTCTGTTAAGTTATCTGCCAAAAGGTCTGATAAAATAGAAGATGGTTCGGCTTCTTGTATAAATGGTAATAAGTTGGGAAATTGTTTTTCAAACGAGGATTGTACAATGGAAACTTTTTTTGAAAAACCATTTGTTAACAAGATGTTAATTTGCTCTGCATTTTCAACTGTAATAGAGGGATCTTTTTTTGCTAGTTTATAAATTGCATCTTGAATGTTTAACATTTGTTTAGCATATTGTGCAATTTTCTCCCCTTTTTCTGTGAGAGAAACACCTTTATTTGTACGATTTAATAATTGTATTCCCAGTTCTTTTTCTAAACCTAGAAGGCTTTTGCTAATATTTTGGTGCGAAACATATAATAAATTACTAGCAATTGTCATGGATTTTGTTTCTGCAACAGTAACGAGATATTCCAATTGTTCTAAACGCATTATAACCCTCCTAGTATGATAAGTTTTTGAAAAAATAACAGTATAACAGTATAGATAACAGAAAACCGCTCAACCAAATTGGTTAAGCGGTTTTGTCCTATAAGTGGAGATAAGCGGGATCGAACCGCTGACCTCTTGAATGCCATTCAAGCGCTCTCCCAGCTGAGCTATACCCCCATGAATGCTGTTTGCAACAGCCTTTTGCAAACATATCACTCGATTATATCAACTAAATATCGAGCGTCCTTTATTGCTGATAGTAGTATATCAAAACAGGTTTGGTCTGTCAATATTTTTTGATTGATAGTGTAAATTTACTGTAGGAAAGAAAAAGGCAGACCAATCCTAAGGTGCAATCAGTTTTTTATTAGCATATATCTTTTCAGCAAAAATTACAAGCCACAAATAGAATGACGAATAGCAGCCTGTTTTTTAGTTAATTTGTTTCTCAAATAGATAAAATGTTGTATACTATTATACATAGAGCGTGCCTTCCTTTGTGTGGATTTTGTTTGGTAACTCAATTGTATCACCAAGGGCTGGGCGCTCTTTTTCTTTTTATCCTTTTTTCCTACAAAAACTTTACGCTATCGATTAGCCCGGTGCCATTTTTTAAGCTTATAGTTCATTTTTAGATAGCTTAATATCTTAGCCCCAAATTGTCTTCTTGAATTGTTTACTCGGCATTGTTTTTTATAAAAAGCGGTTAAAAAATAAAACCATTATTGAATACCATATGGTATACTATCTATGTATTCCAATTTGGAATGGAAAGGTGGTTATATTATGAGTGACGATGCTATGCAAACGATGATGTCCTTAATGCTGGCAGAAATGCGGGAAATGCGTTCTAATATTGGCGAATTGAAGCAAGGGCAGCAACGAATCGAAAAGAAGTTAGATCTGCACGATGCTCAATTTGCTGCATTGATCAAAGGACAAACGGCTCTTGCTAATTCTGTGGCAGAAGTTAAAGATAATTTGTCTGCCAAAATTGCAGAAACGCAAAAAGATAATGAGATAAGCAAAGAAATTTTAAAGGATATGCTATATGATATCGCCCTGCTGAAAACAAAAGTTAAATAATTTACTCAACTTTCCCAGCAAAAATTTGTAAACAAAGCCTGTATAAAGGCAGCATGAGAGCGCATCCAATCCCTTACTTTACTTTTAATGATGGCAGCAATATCAGCAGTGAATGTGTTTAATTGCTCTACAAAAAGAGCCATAAGGCTCTGAAGTGCTTAAGTGAAGTCCATGTCCTGGATATCATCGCACAGGTTAAAATATAATTCACCAAAAGTTTTACTATCATTTTCATTCCTGCGAATCCATTCCAGGATCATGTATCTGGTAAATACAATGGCAGTATGGCTAACCATAGCGGTATAGCTGCGGCACTGAAACTCCGTTCCCAGTTTCATATAAGATTTGGATGCCTTGAAGAAGCATTCAATCGACCAACGGTTTCCGTAAATACGTACAATCTCAGAAGCAGACAAATTACAGTCTGTACTCAACAGATACAGACACTCACTTTGTTTATTATAATTACGAACAAAGACGAACTTTACCGGGATGCCGCTCTTGGTGGATACAAATAAGGAACCAAGAATATTTTTGGAATTTTCAATGTGCATAAACTTCTGCAATTGTGGCAAAGTATAAAGTTGGCCATGATAAACATATCGTTGCTTTAACTGTTTCACCATCCCGATTACATCTATTCCGTTTTTCAGAATTTCCTGCAGCATCGGCTCTGTTGTGAACCAGGTATCCATGAGGACATAATCTGCATTAATTCCAGCATTTAAAGCTCTCTGAATAAGAAGAACAGCAGCTTCTGTTTTCCGGAGCATACTTTCTTTGCAGGCTTTGTAAGCATTTGAGCGGTGATCAATGGCGGCGGCTTCGTTATAACGATTCCTCTTAGTTGCTGAAGAAAGCATATTAAAACCAACGGGAATGAAACTGTAACCATCTGACCAACCAAGTGTCAAAAGAGTAAATCCCTTCTGAAACTTATTCTCAACATGGTCATAAACTCTGGCAAGCAATTCTACTTTCTTGCTGCGGTTACGCTTGATGACGGAATCATCAAGTACCAGAACTTTCACACGTTCCGGACAGGTAAGGCTGTCAAAAGCAGTAATAATTTTCATAGCAAGTAAGAGTAGAAATTTACCCCAGTTATAGGAGGCTTCGCTTAGGAATCTATAATAAGTATTTTTCGATACAGCCTGTTCTTTATGTTTTGAGTTCAGAAATCGGAAAAGATTCTTTTCCCGGAAAACCAGCAAGAGTAAAAACTGAAATACTTCAAAAGCAGGAACGCCGCAAGATTTTGTGATGTTGGCTTTTCGTAAGAGTTTTCCAATCTGTAGTTCCTTTAAAACATTAGAAAACTGATTTTGAGTATTTTCTTTTTTCATTTTAGTATATCATAAGTTCAGCACATCTTCTTTGGTTTTTTGGGTTTGAGGTGAACTTATTATACCAAAGTTTAGGTGTTATTTTTATGTCAATATGCTAATTTCAGTAGGAAATTCGCTTGATAAGTCGCTTTATAATTCTTTTTTTCGCCGGGAAAGTTGAGTTATACGTAAAAAAAGTGCCTCCTAATATAGATTTTTAAGAGGCATCTTTTTGTTATTCTATTGATTATTTTGTTTTTCACCGCCGTCTGTTAAAATATCTTCGGCATTTACACAGCTATCTGTTTTTTGTCCCCAACCGGTAGTACCTGTTACAGATACAACACCATCGAAACCATAAGGTGCTGCACCAGGAAGACGAAAAGTGTTATTTTCAACTGGTTTGATAGCAATTTCATCTGGTTTTGGTAATTGAGGCACATAGTCATAAGGATAACGATAAGCACGATATACATATCCAGGTTTGGTGGTATATGGGTTAATATATTCCCAAACAATTTCATTTTTTGGTGTTACTTCAAAGAAACGACCTTCTGTACCTTCTGTAATAAAAGTATTTCCATTTGGTAGTCTTTGTGCAGAGCTAACCAATGGGCTATAAAACCAGTTGTTTTGAATAACTGCGGGATGTCCCATTTTAGTTGCGGAACATTCCCAAATAATTTCTAATGTAATAGGATCGATCTCAATTACACGAGAATAATCTCGAATGCTTGCTTTTAAACCAAAAGTACTGGTTTGTGATGGTGCACCATAGCCAGCCCACCCACCGTTATCAAAAATAAGAATATTGCCAGCACCAGGCAGACCTTGTGGAATCATGTGCGCATGATGTTGCCCAATAATTGTGTTTAACATTCTTAATTCGCGGCTAACAGTGTAGTCTGGACCAATTTGCCAAACAATTTTCCCTGTCTCCTTTGAAAGAATGGCACAAATATTTGTTTCACGGCCATCAAAAATAATATTATCGGGATGGAATCTCTTGTCACCAGCATCGTACCATTTATTAGGTCCCAAGACACTCATAGAGTTAATGTGCATCCAATCTCCGGTACCAACAGATTTAATGTTAGGATTGCGATTAATTACGTTTCTTGCTTCTTGGGAGAAACCAAATTCAGAGAAATGCTCATGGCAGTTCCAACGCCATATAATATTGCCTTCCCAATCAACTTCAATAATACAGTCATCTACCAGCATTCTTTCTGAAATACGATGGTCAATTACATTGTGGTGGCAGAGAATTAACGTATTTCCGTTATTTGTGCAACAGGTCATTCCGGGTACATAATAACCAACAGTGTTCCCTTCCCTTTGATAATCGTGATGCTGACGTGCCATCCACTGTGGTTTTTCACCTGGATCTTCAATATATTCTAATTTATCAAATTTCCATATAATATTACCATCCCAATCGACTTGTACCAAATCTGTTTGGTCTTGGTAACCATAGCTTGTATTGCGAACCCCTAAGCTTCCAAGCACTTGACCACCGGGCAAAAGTTTATTGGGAAAACCATGTAGATCTTTCCACATGTGAACGACTTTTCCATTCATATCAATTAATACTGCACCATTTTCACGAGCTGGATAAAGTGTGTAACCGTTAAAACATTTTTCTGGTTGATAAATTGTTGTACCTGTTGGATGAATAGATGGATGTCCCATGAAAATACCTCCTAGAAAATATGAAGTGTTAGGCTATTAGGCCAAATAAGAATAACGAAACAACATAACCTACTGTGCAAAAAGAGATAACAATCCAGAGTGCAAAAGGAATTCCTAATTTTAAAATTTCTTTTGGTGTGAACCATTCACGATTGCCGTATAACATTCCGGCATAAGGTGAAGCTGCTGGTGTTAAAAAAGCTAAGTATAGACATAAAAGTGAAACAGCCGCAATGGCAGGAGCAGCATTTGCAGAAATTCCTACCTCTGCTGCATATGTGCCCCAAATAGGCATGATGATAGAGGCGCAAACAAAGTTATTAGCAAAATTAGTAATTAGGAAACTGAATACGATAAGAATACAGGCTGCACCTAATTGACCATGTCCGCTTAAAATTGGACCAACTGTATTCATAATTAATGGCTTAATACCTGTCACTTCATCTGTTAAGGCGTTAGACATCATGATTGCAATGATAACTAGCATTAATACACCCCAGTTAATATGTTTTGCAGCAACTGCTTTGAAATTTAAAACAGGCTTACCATCCAGTCGCAAAATACAGCAAAAGATGACCCAAACAATTGTAATACCATATGTGCCAAACTTATTCAAAAAAGCAACAATGGCGAGTTTAGGATCCAGTACAGTAGGAACTAAAATGTTCAAAATATACAGGAAACAAAGTGCGAGATAGAATTTTTGAGTAGCTGTCATCGGAGATAGAGGATCCTTTTTGAAATAATCTACTGTAAATGTTTTCATACGGGATACATCGCACCGATAAACAAATTTACATAAAAGTTGTAATCCCAAAATTAAGATAGCGACCATAATAACATCCAAAAGGATAAACATCATAAAGTTCAAGCTGCCACCGTAAGCTACTTCAAAAGCTTGGATCAAACCTAACTTTGAACCTCGGAATGGAATGGTAATTTGACCTAAAATGGAACCAATAAAAGCTGAAAATACAAAATATTTAGAGAAAGAATCCTTATTTGTATAGTTTAATTCCTCTAAAATAGCATAGGCCAAAGGCCAAGATAACATTAGTGCCGAAAATGTATTTGTTAAGGCAGAAACAACGAAAATACCAAAAGTAAAAATGAAACAGAAAACGTATGGGCGTCCATTACTGATTTTCCTAGTTAAAAACCATCGAGCAATATATTTTGAAACGCCTGATTCAATAACGCCTCCAAATAAAATCATAGAAAAAAGTACTAATACAACAGTTGTATTTCCAAAACCACTTTGAATTGTAGCTCCGATACCTTTACTGTAACCGGATAATCCTATTGCAATAAGTGCCAGTAAACTGGACCATGTAGTTTCTACGGTAGACCACAAGTAAATAACACCAATAAATATGAAAAGAATTTTCATACCAACTTCAGTCACTGTTGCAAATGGTGGAATCCACCAACCGGAAAACATTAAAATAATTCCAATTATGATGTGGATGTATGTGCTCTTTTTTGGAGATTTTTGTTCTGACATAGTGAACACCTCTTTATAGTTGTTTTGATATGCATGCAATATCTTATGTATTAAGATTAACATATTGTAATTTGTGAGTGGAATAACATAAGTTATCTTTTTTCATTATATTTATAAAAAAAGATGTAATAAAGAAAATAATTTTATGAAATTAATATATTCGTTTATAAAAACTTCTGTTTGGGAATGGCAGAGAAAAGAGGTTGTTTCCTGCCCTTTCTGCGTGCTATAATAATACGAAATGAGTAAATAGAAAAGAGGTGCTGTTATGAGCTATCGCGCTCTGTATCGTGTGTTCCGGCCACAGACCTTTGCAGAGGTACGGGGGCAGGAGCATATTAGCACTACATTGAAAAATGCAATTTTAACAGAACGACTGGCGCATGCCTATTTGTTTTGCGGGCCCAGAGGAACCGGTAAAACCAGTTCGGCTAAGATATTGGCTAAAGCGGTAAACTGTTTGGATTTGCAGGACGGTGAGCCATGCAATCAGTGCGCTAATTGTCGAGCGATTAATGAAGAAAATTTTCTGGACGTACTGGAGATTGACGCAGCAAGCAACCGCGGGATTGATGAGATCCGTGACTTGCGTGATAAGGTGCGGTTTGCGCCATCGCAGGGAAAACGGAAAGTGTATATTATAGACGAAGTTCATATGCTGACCAATGAGGCCTTTAATGCGCTGCTGAAAACATTAGAGGAGCCGCCGGCTCATGTGTTGTTTATTTTGGCTACCACAGAGCCGCAAAAAATACCGTTGACCATTATGTCCCGTTGCCAGCGTTTCGATTTTCGTAAAATTAATACAGACGAGATTCGCAATCATTTATCAGATATTGTCAATGAGGAGCAAGTAGAAATCTCTGATGATGCGCTGAATGCCATCGCTCGCAAAGCCGCCGGCGGTATGCGGGATGCTATCAGTGTATTGGATCAGTGTATTGCTTTCGCTGGCAGCCGCATTGAATTGCAGCATGTGGAGCTGGTGTTGGGAACAGTCAGCGAAGAGGATACCGCGGCATTGATAGATGCTGTGATACAACAAGATTACGGGCAGCTGTTCTTATCATTGCATGATTTTGTACAGCGTGGAAAAGATATCAAGCAAATTCTGCGAGATTGCATTCAATACTGCCGTCAACTATTGTTGTTAAAAGTGGCGCCCAAGGAGCAGCTGATCGATTTATCGCCGGATGGTATTGGCAAAGCCAAGGAGCAGGCAAAGGTGTTGCCTGCGGAATTTTTGGGCCGTATGGTTCATCGCTTGTCTGATGCTGAAAAGGACTTGCGGTATTCTAATCAGTCGCAGATTTTGTTGGAAACTGCTTTTGTTGATTTGATGATACAAGGTCTGGAACCGGTGATGCAGCCGCAGGCTGATGTGGTTGTGCAGAAAAAAGCTGCTGCGGCATCAAAACCAGCGCAGAAGGAAGCAGAATCAAAGCCGGTGCAAAAGCTGATTGCCAGCGAAGCGCTTTTGCAGCAATGGGCAGAGGTTATGAATCAAATTAAGAGTAAGAGTGTAAAACTGCATGCCTTTCTGGCAGAAGCCAAACCGGCAGCGTTTCAGGATGGAGAGCTGATTTTGCGGTTTCAGCATCAGTTTAAATTTCATTACAATACAGTAAGCCAGGAAGAAAATCTGCGCATGATTGGGCAGATTGTACAACAATTAACTGGAAAACCGGCGAAAGTAGTTGCAGAGCTGGAAAATGAGAATGGCCATATTAAGCAGGAATTGACCTTGGTAGATGAGGCCAGAAAATTGTTTGGCGATGTGCCGATAGAGATAAAAGAGTGATGGAAAAAGGATTTTTTCTTTTGGTCCAGAACATAGATACACTGAATGCAGAAAATATTTTTCTGTTCAGATAAATAAACAATGATGCTGCTTTTCTGTGATATTGGTAGAAGTGCAGAGCAGCGGTTCTATTTTGAGGAGGATTTTTAAAATGGGTGCAAATATGCAGAAGATGATGAAACAAATGCAGCAGATGCAAACAAAAATGGCGAAAATGCAGGAAGAGTTGGCACAAACCCCGGTAGAAGCTACTGCTGGCGGCGGTGTTGTGAAGGTTGTGGTAAACGGTGCAAATGAGGTGCTGTCAGTAGAAATCAATCCAGAAGTACTGGATCCGGACGATCCGGAAATGGTACAGGACTTGGTTATGGCTGCTGTTAATGAAGCACTGCGGAAAGCACAGGATATGGTAAACAGTGAAATGGGTAAACTGACAGCCGGTATCAAAATGCCGGGTGGTATGGGTGGTCTGTTTTAATGAATGGTTATTCGGATGCGTTGGGCAATCTGGTAGAGCAGTTGGCAAAGCTGCCGGGGATTGGACGAAAATCAGCGCAGAGGCTTGCCTTTCACATATTAAAGCAGTCGGACAAAGAGGCTCGTTTATTGGCAGAGGCAATTTTGGAGGCAAAAGAAAAGATTCATTATTGCAGTTTGTGCTATAATCTGACCGACCGTGAGTTGTGCCCAATTTGCAGTAATCCCAACAGAGATAGTTCTGTGCTTTGTGTGGTGGAAGATTCGCGGGATGTGATGGCATTGGAGCGAGCTAACCAGTTTCATGGTTTGTATCATGTATTGCACGGGGCGATATCACCTATGGATGGAATCGGGCCGGAGCAGCTCAAAATAAAAGAGTTGCTGCAGCGTTTACAGGAACATCCGGCGCAGGAAGTTATTATTGCTACCAACACCAGCATTGAAGGGGAAGCCACTGCCATGTATTTGAGTAATTTGCTGAAACCGCTGGGTATAAAAGTGACCCGTATTGCCCAAGGATTGCCGGTGGGCGGCGATATTCAGTATGCTGATGAAGTGACTCTGGCGCGGGCCTTTGAAGGCCGCTGGGAAATTTAGAGCGTTGCGTTTTACGCAGTATATGATTGGTTTAGTTGCAGTATTGACGGCAAGTATATAGTTGATGTTGTCATAATGTGTAAGAGGAATACCGTACAGGGTGATTTTGATTGCCCTGTTTTTTTATACAGAAATTTATTTTACTATTACTTTGATATTCATGTGGCAGAGGAGGAAAATTATTTTGAAATTTCAGATTATTACAGTGGGTAAACTGAAAGAAAAATATTTAAAAGATGGAATTGCAGAATATCTCAAACGGCTGCAGCGTTATGCTGTGGTGGAAATTGCAGAGGTGCCTGATGAGCAGACACCTGATGGTGCATCAGCAGCGGAAGAACAACAGATTAAAGTAAAAGAAGCGCAACGCATTCAAAAATATATCAAAGAAGATACCTATCTGATTGCTCTGGCCATTGAAGGAAAGATGTTTACATCAGAGCAATTGGCACAACAGATTGATAAGTTGGCGTTGGATGGTAAAAGTCATGTAACTATGGTGATTGGCGGCTCTCTGGGGCTGGATGAAAGTATTTTAAAACAGGCTGATTTATTGCTGTCCTTTTCTAAGATGACATTTCCTCATCAATTGATGCGATTGATTTTGGTGGAGCAGTTATACCGCAGCTATCGCATTATTAAAGGGGAACCGTATCATAAATAAATAAATAAAACGGAACAATAAACCTGAATAATTCACGATAATTCATTTCCCTGTGGTTAACACCACATAGTTATTGAGTTTTTTAAATGTTTCTGCTTTCACTTAATAGGTGAAGAAAAATCGCATAGAAAAAGGACTTCAAATTTGTTAAAATTCAGGTGT
>USPE01000021.1 GCA_900556545.1 uncultured Peptococcaceae bacterium
GATGGATATTCAAAACTCATGAGTTTTGAATACTTCTGAAAAATTGCAATAGATTTATATGAATTGGAACAATGTTGGCTCTTTTTTTCTTATAAATGAAGAAAAGTAGAGAAATTATTCTGATTTTTTGTGAAATCGGAAATAGAGAAACTATTTTGCGTTGTCCACTGCAAAAAGTATATTTATTCAAAAAGTGTATAATGGCTTTTGTATAGAGAAGAATTTTTATGCAAATAGAAACTTTTTCCTGCCGGAAATAGTCTAATATTTATTAAGGGGATTTTTTGTAAAATAGGGGGATCGACAAGGTATTTGTGATGTAATTTGTTTTTGTGAAATATATAATTGACAAGCTGTGCAAAAGCATTTACTATAAGTGTAAGGCTGTGTACTATTATTTATAATACAGTTGTGAAGGATTTGTAAAAAAGAATCACAAAAAAGCAATGAATAAGACAGAAATGGGGGGAGAGTATTTGGCGCTGATTGAAGCCAGAGATGTTGTAAAAAAATATAGGATTGGTTCGGAAATTATTACAGCGCTGGACGGAATTAATCTGTCTATTGAGCGGGGAGAGTTTGTGGCCATTCTGGGTACATCGGGTTGTGGGAAATCCACTCTGCTGAATATGTTGTCGGGGTTGGAACGGCCTACCAAAGGCGATGTAATTGTGAATGGTGTGAAAATTAACAAGGTAAGTGAAAAAAACATGTCACGGTTTCGTGCCAAAGAGATGGGGTTCATTTTTCAGCAGTATAATCTGATTCCGGCTTTGACGGCTTTGGAAAATGTGATGCTGCCGCTTACCATTCAGGGTGTCAGTAAAAAGGCCCGTATAAAACGCAGCAAGGATATTTTGGTAAAATTAGGGTTGGGAAAACGGCTCCATAATAAACCCAGTCAAATGAGCGGCGGTCAGCAGCAAAGGGTGAGCATTGCCCGATCGTTGGTGAGCAATCCTAAAATTATTTTTGCTGATGAGCCTACGGGGAATTTGGATAGTAAAACAACCATGGAAATATTGGAGTTTATGCAGGAGATTGTACGTGAAGAGGGAAAAACGCTGATTATGGTAAGCCATGATATGGAGGTTGCCATGTATGCGGGACGTATTGTGCATATGCTGGATGGCAAGATTACCAGTATAGAGGAAATTGCAGAAAATATAAACAAGCTAAAGGTTCAGACAGAGGGGGAAATGGCGTAATATGAAGAAACGATTGGCGATATTTTTGGTGATAATGGTATTGTGTATGAGCATGATGCCTGTGGGAGCTGTATTGGCTGATACAACACAAAGCGGCAACGGAGAAAGCTCCGGCTCTGTAAAAAATGCAAAAGCAAATAATATTTTTAACACCGGTACTGATCCGCTGTGGTCTTTTGTAGATATCAGTGTGCCTGAGCAGGCTCTGGTGGGACAGGAGTTTGAAGTTGATATTACAGTAAAAAATATGGGGACCGGTTCGGGGATGTTCCCGGAATTTCGTTTTACCGAAGAAAGTGATAAGAAAACACTGAGCCATTTTAGTGTTGTCGGCGGTACGGAAGATGGCGTATATGATACGATGCTGACCGAGGTAAAAGGCGGGGAAACCAAGACATTTACAATTAAAATGAAGGTAAAACCTGAAACAAAGGAATTGCCGGAAGGTTCTAAATATCGCATCAATTGCACCATTGCCAGCTCTAACTGGCAAATGGGTGACGATAAACGATATAATGCAACTCAAAGTTTTGATCTGGAGGTAGTATATGCGTTATCGGAACCATCTTTTGTTGTAGAGGGTGTTACATTTAGTCCGGCGGTTACCAATGATACCAAGGAAACTACCGCTACAATCACGTTAAAAAATGTTAGTGACAGTAAGGCAAATAATGTAGTTGCCACATTGGAAGGTACTTATATTAACAGCGGCGGTGAAAACAGCAGCGGTGAAAAGAATATTACAGTACGTGATTTAACCAGCACCAAGCAGCTGTATAACATTAAGGGACAGCAAAAGGTTACTTTAGAGTACCAATTAGAATTGAATAAAGACCGTAAAAATAATGAGATGAAGCTGACCATTGATTACAATGGTTTGGAAAAACCGCAGGAGATTTTGCTGAACATGCCGTTGCCGCTGCAGGAAAATACCGGCGGTAAAGAACCGAAGGTAATCATTCAGCGCTATAATGTGGAACCGGGTAAGGTGCTGGCCGGTAATTATGTCACTCTAAATTTGTTTGTGGAGAATACCAACAGCTTGCCGGTCAATAATGTTTCCATTCAGTTGGATGTGCCGACAGAAACGTCTTCCACCGGGGGGACTGTTTCCAGCGGTACGGTATTTTCACCGGTAGACAGTAGTAATACGTTCTATATTGACCGCATTGAGGGAAAAGAAACTGCGTTAAAAACTATCAGCATGTATGTAGACCCCAATGCCACTGCCAAAACCTATATTGTGCCGGTTAATATTAAGTATGAATCTACCGACGGCACCAAGTATGAGAGCAGTGATAATGTAAATATTCCTGTTACCCAGGAAAGTAAAATTGAAGTAATCAGCAGCAATATTCCTACTGCCGGTAATGTGGGCGAACCGATGAATATCAGCATGGAATTTGTAAACGTGGGGAAAGTGAACCTGACCAATTTTAAAGTCCGCATGGAAGGGGAAGTACCCGGTAAAGAGGAAAATGTTTTCTATCTGGGTACATTTAATGCCGGAGAAAGTAATGAATACACTGCCACCATCATTCCGGAGGTGGAGGGCACCTTATCAGGCGTCATTCAAATGAGTTATATTGATGCGGATAATCAGAGTGTATCTATGGAGATTCCGTTTAGCAGCGAGATTGGCGCAGCCATTGATTACAGTCAGATGGAGGTGCCTATGGAGCCAATGCCGGAACCGGGTTTGTTGGATAAATTAAAACAATATTGGCTGCCGATTTTGTTGGGTGTGGTTATTTTGGTTCAGGCAATTGTGCTGATTCGAATCAAGAGAAAAGCAAAAGCTGAAGAGGAGCTAATCGATGGTTAAATCAGATATCGTTACGATGGCAGCTAAAAACCTGATGCGCCGAAAGGGACGGACGTTTTTGACAATGCTCGGTGTGCTGATTGGGACTACCTCCATTGTAGTTATGGTATCGTTGGGGCTGGGTATGCAGCAGTCCCAGCAAAAGATGATTGAACAGTGGGGGAGCCTGAATGAAATTACGGTAAACCAGAGCTATTCCTTTGATGAAAAGCAGGAAAAGACCATTGTACTGAATGATGATGCGATAGCCTCGTTTCAGCAAATGGAAGGGGTAAGGGCTGTCATTCCTATGGTGCAGATATCGGCCAATTCGGCCAGCTGCGGAAAGCTGCAAGGATGGCTGCAGGTGTATGGCATTGAGCCGGCTGCTATGGAAACAAAGGGTATGTCGGTGGAAAAAGGACGGCTGCTGCAGGCTACGGATAAAAATATGCTGGTTCTGGGCGGTATGATCGGCGATGGGTTTCAGGATCCTAACGGTGAATCAAGTTATTATACCGGGGAGAATGAAACCTGGGAGGAATATCAGGCCAGAATATATGAAAAGACGTTGGCGTTAATGGATAAAAAGATTGTTGCCGAGTTTATGAATTATGAAACACAAAAAAGCAAAAAGGTGACGTTTCAGGTGGTAGGTGTTTTGCCAAAGGGCAACAGCAATGACAGTTATTCTGCATATGCGCCGTTAGAAACTGTGCAGAAATTGCAAAAGCTTATGCTGACCAGTGAGGAAAAGAAACAAAAGAACAGAGATGATTATAATCAGATCACCATTGTGACAGAAGATGTTTCTTATACCAAAACCATTTGTCAAACTCTAAAGGATTCTGGCTACAATGCTTATTCGGTGGCTGAAAGCTTAGAAGGGATTGAAGATCAGTCGAAAGTGATTCAGATGGTATTGGGCGGTATTGGCGGTATTACGTTGCTGGTAGCGGCTATTGGTATTATCAATACAATGGTAATGTCTATCTATGAGCGCACAAAGGAAATTGCCATTATGAAGGTAATCGGCGCTACTTTTTCTGATATTCGTCTGATGTTTTTAACAGAGGCCGGTATGATTGGTTTCTTTGGCGGACTGCTGGGCTTGCTTTTCAGTTATGGACTATCCTTTTTAATCAATCAGTTGTCCGGTGATTTTATGGGTGACTATATGGGCACCGGAGAAGCGTTGAGTATTTCTTATATCCCATGGTGGCTGGCAGTATTTGCTATTTTGTTCTCTATTTTAATTGGCTTGCTGGCGGGCGTTTATCCGGCGAACCGTGCAGTAAAATTGAGTCCGATTGAGGCAATGCGCAACAATTAAGAGGAAGAAATATTTCATAGGATTCATGTTCATGGCCGGTAAAATAACCATTGCCGGAAGTTTGTGAAAATCATATAGAAAGCGGTTTCTGTTTTTATGACTGACTGGTAAAAGCTGAATTTGAAATTTGACTTTTGCAAGCTGTGTTATGATAGATAGGAGCCGCTTTTTTGCAACGTGGTTGTGGCTACTATATAATGAAGTATGACGTTGGTTGTGAAAAGAGCGGTATGAAAAATAAATGGCGACAAAAATGAAATAAGGAAGAGAAATGAAAAGAAATGAAGAAAAATTGCATGGAGCCATTGCCGGCAGGAAGGTTTTGTGGTTTTCTTTATAGAAAAAAATCACAAAGCATGACAAAAATAAAAAGATAGGATATAATAAGGAAATATATTAACCTTAGTTAAAGGAGCGATTGTGCATCATGGAAGAAAAAGATTTTATTGAGTTCACAACCGGGCTGGAGGAAGAAGAACTGCCGGAAATTAATAAAATGGCAGAGGATTGGGATACCTACGTAACCTATCTGGATGATGAGAAGGCTTTGGTGATGATTGAACTGGAAGTGGCTAAAATTGCCCCTGTTTTATCATACAATAATTTGTTTGGCATTCAGATTGCCATTAAAAATCCAACTGCCGATGGATTCTATACCATAGAAGAACAGCCGCGGTTATTTGAAATTGAAGACCGCATTGCATCTGTTTATCGTGACGAAGCCCATGCAAAACATGTGGCCAGCATTACTACCGGCGGAACCCGCATGTTATATTTTTACGCAGAGGATGATACCTATCTGGCTGGTTTGGTAGGGAAAATGGCTTCTGAGTTTTCTGATTATGAGTTTAACTATCTGTTGGAAAAGGATGCACCGTGGAATTTTTATTTTAATGTAGTATATCCAAGTTTGTTAGATATGCAGATTATGAAAAACCGTCGTATGATAAAACTGATGGAAGAAAACGGCGAAGATTTAACACAGGTGCGCGAAGTAACCCATTGGTTCTACTTTAATAATGGCGCTTCCCGCAAGCAGGCCTCTGTTCGTCTGCGGGACAACGGCTGTGAAATTTTGGATGATAATTTCTTTGATGAACGGATTCCGGAATATAATTTTGGTCTGCGTGTATTAATCAAACACAATATGACCATGGAAACCATGCTGGAAGTGACTTATTCTTTATATGAATTTGTAGAAAAATATGAAGGGATTTATGATGGCTGGAATATTATTCCGGACGGAGATCCGGAAAAAGCTTTTGTGTAAAATTTGAAAGGAGGGTGCAGCGTGACACAGACAGAAGCAGAATTTTTAAAAACCTATGATGCATCTGCCTATGAAAAACCGTCTGTTTCCGCAGATATTGTGGTATTCAGCATTGGTAAGGGGCGGCGGGAAACATATCGTCAGTTACCAAAAAGTCATCTGCAGCTTCTGCTGATTCGGCGGAAAAACCATCCTTTTAAAGATTGCTGGGCGTTGCCCGGCGGTTTTGTAGAAATTGATGAATCGCTGCGTCATGGTGCTGCGCGGGAGCTTTATGAAGAAACTGGATTGCAGCCCGATTATTTGGGGCAGCTATATACCTGGGGCGAGGTGGACCGGGATCCGAGAACCCGTATTATCAGCACTTCTTACATGGCGATTGTAAATGAACACAATAAAAAATTAAAGGCCGGCGATGATGCCAGCCAGGCGTGCTGGTTTGATTTGACCAGTCGCATTGAAAATGTAGAAACTCATAAAATTGACGGTCAGCTGGAATATGTGTGGAATATTCGTTTGCAGCTTAAGCATGGAGATACTGAACTGAGTGCATTGATTCGGGTAAGCCGTTGGTTTAAAGGTTCTACAGTGGCTATTCAGCGCGAGATTGTGGAAAATAATGGCCTGGCCTTTGACCATGCCAAAATTATTGAACATGGTTTGGAAAAATTCAGACACAAAATAAAGTATACAGATTTATTATTTAAATTGGTGCCGGAGTTTTTTACTTTGACTGAGCTGCAGCATGTATATGAAGCAATTATTGATAAAAAAGTTTCCCGAGCCAGTTTCCGACGGAGTATTGCGGATAAGGTGCTGGAAACGGAGCAATATGTAACCAAGGGCGGGCATCGTCCGTCCCAGTTATATGTGTTTAATCCTTATTGGTTGGAGACATCTCTGCAGGAAGGCGTTGTAGACCTGTGGAGTTAAGGAGGGGGACAAACCAATGGATAATAAAATGAATTTGACTTTGCTGGCCGATTTTTATGAGATTACGATGGCAAATGGGTATTTGGAGCATGGGGTGGCAGATCAGATCGCCTATTATGATGTATTTTTCAGAAAAATTCCGGATGAAGGCGGATTTGCCATTATGGCCGGGCTGGAACAGGTTATTGAATATCTGAAGAATTTGCATTTTACCAAAGAAGATATTGCCTATTTGCGCGGGAAACAGTGTTTTAGCGAGGCGTTTTTGGAGTATCTGGAGCAATTTCAATTTTGTTGTGATGTGTGGGCTATTCCGGAAGGGGTGCCTGTTTTTCCGGGAGAACCGCTGATGACTGTGCGGGGCCCTGCATTGCAGGCGCAATTTATAGAAACTATGGTGCTGCTGACAATTAGCCATCAGTGTTTAATTGCTACAAAAGCCAATCGTATTGTTCGTGCTGCTGACGGCCGTGCGGTTATGGAATTTGGTTCTCGTCGGGCGCAGGGCGCGGATGGGGCTGTTATGGGTGCCAGAGCTGCTTATATTGGCGGATGTGTGGGAACTGCCTGTACGATTGTAGATAGGGACATGCATATTCCGGCTTTGGGCACTATGGCGCATAGTTGGGTGCAGATGTTCCCCAGCGAGGAAGAAGCATTCCGCAATTATGCCATTACCTATCCGGACAATTGTACATTATTGGTGGATACTTATAATGTGTTGCAATCTGGTGTGCCAAATGCGATCAAGGTTTTTCAGGAAGAAATTGTACCGCGTGGATTCCGTCCTAAAGGAGTGCGTATTGACAGTGGTGATATTGCTTACTTGTCCAAAAAGGTTCGCGTTATGTTGGATGAGGCCGGATTTGAGGATTGCGGTATTGTAGCTTCCAATTCTTTGGATGAGTATATTATTCGTGATATTTTAGGCCAAGGTGGTCAGGTAGATTCTTTTGGTGTTGGGGAACGTTTGGTGACAGCCAAATCAGATCCGGTATTTGGTGGTGTGTATAAGCTGGCGGCTGTGGAAAAGGATGGGGAAATGATTCCCAAAATTAAAGTCAGCGAAAATGTTGAAAAAATCACCAATCCAGGGTTTAAGACGCCGTGGCGTTTATATGAACGTGCCACTGGGAAAGCCATTGCTGATGTGATTACCTTGTATGATGAAGTCATTGATGATAGCAAGCCTTATGAAATTTTCCATCCCGAATATACATGGAAGCGGAAGACGATTAAGAATTTTATTGCGAAGCCTTTGCAGGTGCCTGTTTTTGTGCAGGGTAATTGTGTGTATGAATCGCCTAATTTGCAGGAAATCCAGCAATTTTGTAAAGAACAGATTGATACTTTATGGGATGAAGTGCTGCGGTTTGAGCATCCTCATAAGTATTATGTGGATTTATCAGAAAAACTGTGGGATATGAAGCATGCTTTGTTGGAAAAATATAGTGTGATTTCCGACAAAGCTGGTAAGAAGAAACAAAAGTAAATTACAAAGAGAATTCGTAATGGAAGAGGCTGTTAAAAGAGATCATTGGGTAGAGTTGGGTTTATATCCGAAACGATGAATGGATGTGTAGCGTATTGTGAAAAAACATGTTTTTTTTATAGGACTGCTGGCACTGCTGATAGTTTTGTTGTTGGCGGGCTGCGGCGGTGCTCCCGCGCCGCAAGCTGCCGGATCAGAAACGGGCGGTATGGTATGAACTTCGTCGTATGCCCCTTGCGGGATACGGGGAAAAGCAGTTGGAGGATTTTGCCCGCATTCTTCAGGAAAAGTCGCAAAATACCATAGTGGTAAATTTGTATAGTTCTGGTGAGTGGAGTCAGGCATACAGCTTTGTAGACTATATAAAACTTGGCAGCCTGGAGATGGCTTGTCTAAAACCAGCTGAGATGATAAGATTGCAGCCGGCCTATGAATTATATCAGCAGCCGTATTTATTTACCTCTTTACAAGCTGTGGAAAGTTATATCAGCGGCGATGCAGGCAAAAAGGCATTGCAGACATTGCCTCCTGAATATTATGGAATCGGCTTTGTGCCGGATGGTTATCAGTATTTGCTGGATGATGGTCAGCCGCGGTGGTTATCTTACGGAGAATTGAAGCTGAAAGGACAGACTAAGGCGCTGGGAGAAAGCCGGGTATATGATTTGCGGGCTGTTTACAGTTTGCAGCCTGTGGTTACTTTGCGCAGCTGGTGGGATGCTCTGACAGAGGAGCAGCAAGGCTGGATTCAGGAAAGTTTTGCGGAAGCAATCACAGCATCGTTTGCCCAGCAGGTTGATAAAGATCCGGCTCAGACGTTATTATCAAACAGCGTTGTATTTGAGGATAGTACGGCTCCTGCCTGGAGCAGTTATTACAATTTGTATTTAAATCAACGGGAAGAATACTTTGCAGCGCATAGTGATTCGTTGACTGCTTATTGGCGTCCTGTAGTTGAGCAGTCCCCAACAGTTGGAGAGGAGGACATAACTCCATGAAAGACAGCATTTTAATTGTAGAGGATGAAACAAATATTCGAGCCAATATGGCTGAATTTTTGCAGGCGGAAGATTTTGAAACGGTGTTGGCAAAAGATGGTGAAGAGGCCATTGCTCTGTTTGAAGAAAAAAAGGTTGATTTGGTCATTTTGGATTTGATGCTGCCCAAGGTGGATGGTTTGGAAGTGTGCAAGTATATTCGCCGTAATTCAGATGTCCCGATTATTATGGTAACGGCTCGGGATGAAGAAATTGATAAATTATTAGGGTTGGAATTGGGTGCGGATGATTATATTACCAAACCGTTTAGTCTGCGGGAATTAAAAGCCCGCATTAAAGCAGTGCTGCGCCGCACAAAATCTGGTTCTGCAAAAGGTACTGCCGATGAGGTTCTCAGTTTTGGCACATTAGAAGTAGATTTGGGACGCAGAGAGGTAAAACAACAAGGGAAAATTATTGATTTGACACCATCGGAGTATGCAATCCTGATTACATTGTGTCAAAATATTGGGCGTCCTTATAGTCGTTTACAGTTATTGAATGCTACGTTGGGAGAGAGCTATGCCGGTTATGAACGGGCAATTGATACCCACGTCAGCAATTTGCGTAAAAAAATCGAGCCCAATCCGCAAAAACCAGTATATATCCTGACCGTATACGGATTAGGCTATAAATTTGGTGATCATTATGAGACTGACCAGTAAAATCAGTATTGTTTTAATTGCTATTGTGCTGATGACAGGTATTCTGATTGGCATTCTTTGTATTGAAAATATCAGTGATGCCTTTGATGAATATTTGTATGATGCCTATGAAGTGATGTTGAATGAATGGGGACAAATTTTTGTTACCTTTTATAGTTACAATGGCAATAGCTGGAACGGTATAGAGGCATTGGGACGAAGTTTTGATTTGCAGCAGGCGGGTGTGGTCCTCAGTGATTTAAACGGAAGAATTTTATATCACTATGACAATAGTTATATTGGCCGCCAGGTGCCGCAGGAAATTTTCAGCCGAGGTTATATTTTGCTGTTGGATGACAAAGTGATTGGCATTTTATATCCGGCCGCGTTATTTAGCGATACATTTGCAGCCATGGAGCAGGATTTTGTAAAGTCTGCAATCAGTGCTGTGGGTAAAGGGGTATTTTTTACCAGCTTATTTGCTATCATAATCGGCATGGGGCTTTCTATGGGAATTGCTCACCCGCTGAAGGAATTGACATCGGCCACAAAACGCATGGCCAAGGGGGACTTTAATGAGCCGTTGCCCATATATGGCACCGATGAAATTGGTGAACTGGCCCGCTCGTTTAATATTATGGCGCAGGAGTTGGAGAAGAGCAGCGATTTGCAAAAACAAATGATTGCAGATATCAGCCATGAGCTGCGCACACCATTAACCGTATTGGCCAGCAAGCTGGAGTTTTCGTTGGATCAAAATAAAGATTTAAATATGGCAGATATGATGATTCTTTACGATGAAGTGATTCGTTTAAAAGGTTTGGTAGGCGAGCTGCAGGATTTGAGCAAGTTGGAGGCCGGCCATGCTATGCTGGATAAAACATTGATAAATTTTAAAACGTATTTTTCTGATTTTGCAGTGTTGCTAGATGCAGAAGCAGAAAGCCGTAATATGGATTTGCATATACAAATCGACGATGCTTTAGAATATTGTTATGCAGATCCAAAACGACTGAAACAAATTATATTGAATCTGGTAAATAATGCGTTTCGCTATACCTCAGAAGGCGGAACCATAACCATTTGCGCCAAACAACAAGGGAAGGACTTTTTGTTTTCGGTGCAGGATACCGGCATGGGCATTGCGCCGGAGGATGTGGATAAAATTTTTGATCGCTTTTACCGTACTGACCGTTCCCGTGACAGGGAAAGCGGCGGCAGCGGATTGGGCTTGGCAATTACCAAAGCGTTGGTGGAAGCACACGGTGGTTGGATCAAAGTAGATAGCGTATTAAACCAAGGCACCACCTTTACAGTTCTGTTGCCGGGTTGGGATGAAAATGCTGAGATGGCAGGCGGAAAATAAAAAATTGATAGAAAGCTGTAGTATGTATTGCGTATCAATTATGCAATACCATATTGCAGCTTTTTTAGTTTAATCTTAGTAAATTGGTTGAGGTTATTGATATTACCAGTGTTTGTAATCGTTTCTGACTATTGCAATTTGTCAGTGAAAACGGTATTATGAAACAGAGTATATTGCCCGGATGGATTTAAACAGTTATAGAAATTGTATAACATAATGATTCTTGGTAGAAAATATTTTTTGGAGGTGAATTTTCATGATAGATAAACAAACAATTGTGTCATACATAGAAACTGAGGCAGTGCGTCCTCTGAGTGAAGCAGAATTGGCGGAACAGCTGCAGCTTGATACGGTAGAAGAATTGGTGCAACTAAAGGTTTTGTTGCACCAATTGGAAGAAGAGGGCATTTTGGTATTAAGCCGTAAAAAGAAATATGGTTTGCCATCACAGTTTAATTTATTGATTGGTGTGATCAACCGTCATCCAAAGGGATTTGGTTTTTTATCAGTTGAAGATAGTGATATGGATGATGTGTATATTCATTCTTCTGAGTTAAATGGAGCGTTAAACGGAGATAAAGTTATCGTAAGATTGAAACGACCGGCTGGTTTTGATAGCCGTACCATGACAAAATTGCGTGCAGAGGGAGAAGTAATTCGGATTTTGCAGCGTAAAGTGCAGCAAGTAGTGGGTACGTTTGAAAGCAGCCGCCATTTTGGATTTGTTGTACCGGATGATAAGCGTTTTGGCAGTGATATTTTTATTGCAAAAGACAATTTTAACGGTGCCCGAACGGGCATGAAAGTGTTGGTGGAAATTATTAGCTGGCCGGAGAAAACCCGCAGTGCAGAAGGAAAAATTACACAAATCATTGGCGCTAAAGATGCGCCGGGTGTAGATATTCTTTCTATTATCTTTGGACATAACTTACCGCAGGGATTTCCTGTGGAGGTTATGGAAAGCGCGCAGGCGATTCCCGAAACTATCTCGGCTGCTGAGCGAAAGAAGCGTCGTGATCTGCGAGATATGCAGATGATAACCATCGACGGCGATGATGCAAAAGATTTGGACGATGCGGTATCGGTGCAGCGATTAGAGAATGGGAATTATTTATTAGGTGTGCATATTGCAGATGTGGGCCATTATGTAACAGAAGATAGTGTGCTGGATAGAGAAGCACTGGAAAGAGCTACAAGTATTTATTTGGTAGACAGAGTGATTCCCATGCTGCCTCCTAAGTTATCTAACGGGGTATGTAGTTTGAATGCAGGGGAAGACCGATTGGCCATGACCTGTATGATGGAGATAGATGATAAAGGAATTGTGATAAATCATGAAATCTTTGAGTCGGTGATCCATGTGGATTTTCGCATGACCTATAAAAAGGTTACAAAGATTTTGGTGGAAAACAATGCTGCATTATGCGAGCAGTATGCAGTTTTGCTGCCTATGCTGGAGGAAATGAAAGCGCTGCAGGAAATTTTGGAACGGAAACGGATGCGGCGGGGGGCTATTGAATTTCATGCGCCGGAAAGCAAGGTGGTTCTGGATAAAAAAGGACGGCCGGTACGGATTGAATGGCGAGAAACTGGAATTGCAGATAAAATTATAGAAGAGTTTATGTTGTGTGCCAATGAAACAGTTGCGGAACATTATTTCTGGATGGAAGTTCCATTTTTATATCGGGTTCATGAAGAGCCAAAAACAGAAGATGTGATGGAAGTAAATAAATTTTTGCAGGCACTGGGTTATAACATTAAAGGTGCTGGAAACAGCATTCATCCCAAAGCGTATCAAAGTATTGTGGCAGAAGTGGCCGGAAAACCGGAAGAACAAATTGTAAATACGGTGCTGCTGCGTTCTATGCAGCATGCTCGCTATGATACAGAGGCTTTGGGCCATTTTGGATTATCTGCCCAGTACTATTCTCATTTTACATCACCAATTCGGCGGTATCCTGATTTGGCAATTCATAGAGTGATTAAGGAATTATTGCGCAATGGAAATCGGTTGGATGAGCAACGCGCTGCTGTTCTTGCGCAAAAGATGGAGAACTATGCGGAGCAATCATCACAAAGAGAAAAAATTGCAGAAGAAGCGGAGCGGGAAAGTGTTGATTTGAAAAAGGTTGAATTTATGCAGCCATATGTAGGAGAAGTCTTTGTGGCTAAAATAAGCGGCGTAACAAACTTTGGTTTATTTGTGCAGCTGGAAAATTCCATAGAGGGTTTGGTACACATATCCACATTGGTGGATGATTTTTATCAGTTCCGTGCAGAAAGTTTTTCCTTGCTGGGAGAGCATAGTAGAAAAATTTATCGGCTAGGCCAGATCGTAAAGGTTCGTTTGACCAGAGTTAGCTTGGAAAATCGGCAGATTGACTTTGAGGTGGTGAATACAGATGAAAGTGATTGCAGAAAATAGAAAAGCGCGGCATGATTATACAATTGAAGAATGTTTTGAAGCGGGTATTGAATTGAAAGGTACAGAAGTAAAATCTATGCGTGCTGGCAGAGCTAATTTAAAAGATAGTTTTGCTGTGATTGAACATGGAGAATTGTTTTTGTATGGTATGCATATCAGTCCGTATGAACATGGGAATATTTTTAATGTAGAACCTATGCGTCCAAGAAAATTGCTGATGCACAAAAAAGAAATTATGCGTTTATTGGGTAAATCTAAAGAGCAGGGGCTGACATTGGTTCCATTAAAAGCGTATTTTAAAAAAGATAAGATAAAAATAGAACTGGCGTTAGCAAAAGGGAAAAAGTTATACGATAAACGAGAGGCTGCTGCCGAAAAGAGTGCAAAGCGGGAAATTGACAAGGCCATGAAAGAACGATCCAGAGGATATTAATATAAATAGGATAAAAGGAGCGGTGCATATGAAAGAAATCAGGCAAGTATATATTGCCCAAAAAAAGAAAGATGTACGAAATCATTTTATTCTGGTGGGAATTGCGGTAAGTTTGTTAGCAGCATTAACCGCAATTACAGAACGTCTGGGTTTGTTTTATAAGAATTAAGAATTCATAAGAATGACTGGCAGTAACAGAGTTGAAGTGTGAAAGTTACTGTTGGTCATTTTTGTTATTTAGGCATTACAATGCCGTACAAGAGGGATTTTTAGGGGAATTGAACAATTTCAGAAAAAAGAGAGAAAAAAGTAAAAAAAAGAGTTGACAAGAGGTAGGGAGAGGTGGTATTATATCAAAGTCGTCAGCGCGAACCGCTAAGACCTACCAAATCTGGAAAAAAAGAATTAAAAAGATTTGAAAAAAGGTGTTGACAAGTTCAAGATGATGTGCTAATATATAAAAGCTGTCGCAAGACGGCGCTCAACAAAAAGCAGTTGAGAAAAGCTCTTTGAAAATTAAACAGTTGAAAGAAGCGAACAAAACCAGATGATAAAGAAACATTATCTGCAAAAGATAGTGCGGACAAAAGACAATTCTAGTTTTTGGACAACAAAAACGCTAAGCAAGTAAGTGAATGAGCTAAAACTCGAGAAGAAATTTCATGGAGAGTTTGATCCTGGCTCAGGACGAACGCTGGCGGCATGCCTAACACATGCAAGTCGAACGGAGTTTGTTATTAGAAGTTCTTCGGAACGGAAGATAATAAACTTAGTGGCGGACGGGTGAGTAACGCGTGGATAACCTGCCTTTTTGTGGGGAACAACTTCGAGAAATCGGAGCTAATACCGCATGAGCTTGTGAAGCCGCATGGCTTTATAAGGAAAGATGGCCTCTGAAAATGCTATCGCAAAAAGATGGATCCGCGTCTGATTAGCTAGTTGGTAAGGTAGCGGCTTACCAAGGCGACGATCAGTAGCCGGCCTGAGAGGGTGAACGGCCACATTGGGACTG
>USPE01000022.1 GCA_900556545.1 uncultured Peptococcaceae bacterium
AAAGCAGAAGCATTGCTGCAGGAAATACCGGGAAGCTATATGTGCGGACAATTTGATAATCAAGCCAATCCAGAGGCCCATTATTTGTCCACTGCGCAGGAAATTTATGCTGATACCGACGGCAAAGTAGATATTGTGGTTGCCGCTATTGGCACCGGGGGTACCATTACAGGAATCGCCAAAGGCTTAAAAGAGTACAATAAAGAGATACAAATAATCGGTGTAGAGCCATTACAGTCAGCAGTCATCAATGGCCGCCCAAAAGGGGCGCATAAAATACAGGGAATCGGCGCCGGTTTTATTCCATCTATTCTTGATTTATCACTGGTGGATGAAGTGTTGATGATTGATGGAGATGAAGCCATGGCAGAAGCCAGAATGCTGGCAAAAACGCAAGGCATTTTGGCAGGTATTTCTTCGGGAGCGGCGCTTTTGGCTGCAGAACAGGTGGCCAGCCGTCCGGACAATACAGGAAAACGCATTGTAGTAATATTGCCGGATACAGGTGAGCGTTATTTATCGACCGAATTGTTTCGGGAAACAAATTAGGAGGAATTTAGAATGGAGTTTGCAGATAAGCCTGAGCAAGAAATTATTGAAGCAGCGCAACAGGGAAACGAAGCAGCTATGGAACATCTGCTAAAACGGTACCAGGGATTGATGAGTTACATTTGTGATAAATATTATTTAAAAGACGGCGAACGGGATGACTTGATGCAGGAAGCCATGATTGGCTTTGTGCAAAGTGTAAAGGGATATAAGCCGGAAAGCGGAAAACAATTTAAAAACTTTGCTTATCTCTGCATCAAACGGGAACTGGATTCCTGTGTAAAGCGTTCTAACCGTAAAAAACATATGGTATTGAATGATGCGGTATCCATGTCCAACTACAATGAAAACGACGAGCAGATTGAAGGAAAAGCGGCTTATCTGATTGAACGGGATTCCAGCGGTGAAATTGTATCGCCGGAAAATACAGTTGTGGAGCGGGAAACCTATGCAGAAATTATGCAGAAAATCGCCGCTTTGCTCTCTAAAATGGAGTTAAACGTATTGATTATGCGCATGATGGGGATGTCTTACAATGAGATTACCCTTGCCTTGCAGCTTGAAAATAAATCGGTGGACAACGCAGTGCAGCGGATTCGTAAAAAAGTGAACAAATCGAAAGCACTGAACTTTTGCGTAGACAGTATTTAAAAAACAGAATCCATGTTGCAACAATGGTGATTGGTGATAGAGATGGTTTGTATAATAGTCCGTCATAAAATATTGCTGTTGCCGCTATAGGAACAAAATAGAATAAAAAAGGCTGCTGCACAAACAGCACGTTGAAGAAACTTCTCAACAGATTGTTTGTGGGCAGCCTTTTTGGCGTTTATGGCAGGTGGATTATAGTGCATTCCAGCGGCGGCCGAAACGACGGAAATCAGCAACAGCCTGTGGTGCATCTACTGTCGCTAACTGCTGCAGAGATTGCCCAAACAGGGCAGAATCAATAGTGCTAGGCAGTATTTGGATGGTGTGCAGCAGCTGAAAATAAGTTTCATTTTGTAGGGTGAGTAGTAGTTCTTTAAAAGCATTGCGGATGCCAGCCATAGCATCAAAGTTTTTCATCCAGTAAGTTTGCTGCAGGATTGGTCCGGTAACCATGCCTTCCAGCTCTTTAGCGGTATGACGTTCATAAACGGTGACCGGTTGGGCATCAAATGTGCATTTTATCTTGCCCTTTTCCGTCTGATAACAAAAGCCATATAAGGTGCGGGAAAAATTATTTTGGATAATAGGGTCATCTTCCATCTGTCGGCGTATCTTTTTTAGCCATTGCTGCAGCTGGGAGTAACCATATTGGTCTAATTGTTTGGCCTGGCAGGCGATCTCCATGGTACCCTCCAACAGTTGCAATTCAGCATCGTTAAAATGTCCGTCTATTGCATCAGCCATTTCCAGCAGCAATGGATAACTGTTATTATTGGCAGGGGCCTGTGTGAATGGTTCCAGCAATGTAAAGAAACAGGGCGGATACATTTGGTACAATTTTTTGGCCAGCTGCAACTTGGTTTGATTGGCGATTTGCTCCTGCATACCGGACGGCACAGGTGTGCGGTGAATGTGGTGAATAACTGTGGTAGGGTATAATGATTCATGTACGCTTTGTGCGGCAAATTGATACAGCTGCATGGCATCCGGTGTTACCCGATAAGTAATTTCACCATCTTGCAGATAGGCGCAGCCATACATTTCAAATTCCACATCAAATCGTCCCAACGCAGCCATACGGCCTACATCGGCAGCGCAGCGCATATCTCGATTTTCACTGTACATATCAGGCATTTAGAATTCCTCCTTTTTGGGGTAACAGAGCGAACAGATGGCAGAAGGGGCATCTAAAGTCATACGCAGAAGATGACTGGAATCATCATGCTGAATTTCTATTGGTTCATTCATCAGCTCTGAAATGATTTTGGAAGTGATAATATCTTTTGTGTCCCCTTGTGCAAACACACGGCCGCCGCGCAGCAGCAGGGTTTTATTCATAAAAGGCTGAATTTCTTCAGGATAATGGGTTACATAGATGATGGTTACCTGGTTGCTTTCAGCCAAATCCTGCACAGTGCGCATCATGTGTTCTCTGGCGTACACATCCAGACCGGTGCCCGGTTCGTCCAGCACCAGAATTTCCGGCTGTGCAATCAGAGCGCGGGCAATGAGAATATTCTGCCGTTCTCCTTTGCTCATAAAGTCAAATGGAGTATTGATTTTATCACCCATACGCAGTTCCCCCAATAATGCTTTGGCCTGCCGAATCTGCCGGTCGGTTACAGAAAAGTCAATGCCCAGTGTGCCGAACAATCCAGATAACACAATATCCAGTGCTGATTCCTGGCGATAGCATTTATCAAAAAAGGAACTGCTGATCCAGCCAATTTTTTGGCGTAAAGCAAGGGTATTATCTTTGGTGTACGATTGCCCCAACACCTCCAGCTGACCGCCGGTGGGCGATTGGAATCCGGCTACTGTGCTGAGCAGTGTGGTTTTACCGCAGCCGTTCATGCCAAACACCAGCCAGTGTTCCCCTCGTTTTACTTCCCAGTTGATATCATTGAGCAGGAATCGTTTTCCTGATTGCAGGTAGAGTTTTTTTGCTTTGATGATGGTTTGGTCCATGGTTATTCCTCCAATTCTGCTTCCAGCTCTTTTCGGGTGATAATCAGGCATTGCTCCTGGGAATGGTCGTTATATTTTAAAGGTACAGTAAACCCTTCTGCATCTAACATACCGGTATTTTTGAATCCCCAGGCCATAATCTCGCAGACTTTTGCCACACTCATGCGGTGGGTGCGCGCATTTTGCTCCATATCGGTGTAGAAGTTGAAATCCAGATTGTCCACAAAGTTTTGCGCGCTGCGGTAGATTTCCGGTTCAACTCCATATTCAATGCGATCACAGCTGTTGCAGTAGATTTCAATGCGGGCATCTTCAAAATTATTGAAGGTAATGCGTTTTAAAGTTAATGGGCCGCCGCAATATTTGCAGCAGCAGCGCTTGGCGCGTCTTTTTAAGGTTTCTACCCGATCTTCAGAGCAGTATAGTTCATTCATAATGATTCCTCCTGTGAAAGTGAAAGATTGCATGGTTAATAAAAAATCCTGCTGATATAGTATGAAACATCAGCAGGATAAAGTGATAGGTTAAAGTTTTGCAGTCATGCGCGAGTTAAACCAGACGGAAAATCAAGATTAGTCTTCAATAATCTGATAAACCGGGGCGCCTTCGCACTGACGCGGCATACGCAAATCTAACAGAGATGCTACTGTTGGAGTCACATCAATATGTTTTACTACACGGTCTGTTTTATAGTTTTTCTTAATGCCGGGGCCGGCAGCCATAAATACGGAACGCACAGAAGTATCACAAGCGCCATCAAAGGTGGATAAGCTGTCAGCATGGTCTAAGTTATAGCCTTCTGCAGTATAAAACAGGATATCACCACTGTCCGGACCGCCGGAGCCTAACAGGATAGCATCGCGGTTACGCAGAGCCAAAGAGATGATACGATGTCCGGTTTTAGGATCGCGTAGACCATACAGATCGGTCATAATCCGTTCTTCCAGTTCAAACTGGTCAACCGGGTCTACAATCCCGTGCAGTTCCCGACCTTTTAAGTTGATGTAAATGTGATTGATACGGTTACAAACAGCGGTTGTTTTACTCCAGTCAATTTCATGAGTATCATTGCCGTTTTTATCTTTCAGCAGTACAGTGTACCCTAATTTTACCATATCTACAGCAGTAACCGAGGTACCGCCTACCATACCATAAGCTGGCTCATGTTCTGGGCAAACCTGGCCATGGTCAGATATGATGATAATGGTCCAGCCTTCATCAATCATTTCTAAGAAGTAACCAACATATTCGTCAGTCTGAATGTAAACGTCTTCAAATAGTTTCTGACAGATTTCTGGAGATAGTTTATTACTACCGTTTTTCAGATATTTAACCAGCATGTGTCCCTGCATATCTACGTTATGGAAATGAGAGAAGATGACGTCAAAGTCTTTGCTTTCTGCGAGATATTTGATAGAATCCGCATTCCATTTGCCTGCTTTGTCCCAAGTTGCTTTCATACATTTGCTGATTAAACGTTCATCACTGCCACCGGCCAGACAAATTGGCTGCGGATAGCCTACATTGCTGGTGATGTCTTTCAACAGGCTTTTTGGATGCCACACAGCGTCGTTGTTAAAGTCCATAGCAGAAGATACCCATAAGCGCAAGGAGGAACCATCTGGTTTAATTTCCAGTAAACGCATATTGCGGTTTACCATCAGGCGATCATCACCTTTAATGGCTTCATCTACAATGTCACTGGTGTAAACGTCTTTTTCCAGCACTACGATTGGTGCATCGGATTTTTTGTTTTTATAAACAGCCAATTTATCATAGATACCGGACTCATTTTTCAGAATCAAGCACGGGCGGCGCAGTAAGCCTTTGGACAACAGCAGAGTGCATTCCAAAGCACCTTCTGGAGCAGCGTTCCAACCCTGGGCTGGTTTAATTGGAGAGAATACTAAGTCAAATGGTGTATCAGATAGCTGCACAAAGTTTTCTTCTCTAGTGATAGTAATCCGTTTTGCTTCTTTGCCATGGATGCGGTCATAAGCAGATTCACCATTATTATCTTCTACTTCCATACCGGATTCAAAACATGGCACGTTACTGTCGGAAGCTGCTTTGTTGCGGAACAGTACCTGTTCCGTTTTTATACTGGCAATTAGTAGAGATTCACTTTCTACTTCAGCGGTACCAATATTAGGGCCGCCGGGCTGTGTGCCATCCACTACGTACAGATTTGGACTGTCGCTGGTTGGAGGCCAGCTGGAACCAGGCCAGTGCCATACCAGTGTTTTTAAACCGGCCTCGGCGGTAACATTCCACATCTGTTCTGCGTGACACAGGGTAGAATCAAAGTTGTAACTTACAGTGTCCAATTCTGGAGAGCGATGCCAGTAGTCAGTGATGCCGTGTACGGAAGGATTGGCACCGGTAGCCATAGTAGTCCACATTGGTGGAGTCACAGTTGGCTGCCCGCCAATCATTTCTAAGCGTGTGTGCGCAGCACCTTTTTCCAAGAATTTTTTTGTGTTTGGCATTTTGCCTTCATCAATGTACTTCTGTGTCAGTCGTGGGTCTAAACCGTCAATACCCAGCACTAAAACTTTGTTTGTTTTCTTCGCCATTGTACATACACTCCTTATTTTTTTATTAAAGTTTTATAGGTTTACTACTTGTTTTCTTAATGTTATTATAAATTATGAGGTGTAGGTTTGCGTAGCTATGAAAAATTCTCTACTATAAACATGGCTGTATGCAAAAAGAATACTAGGCAGAGGTGATGGATGTGAATACAGAACATTTACAGTACTTACTGACGGTGGAAAGGTACCGTTCTATTAATCAGGCGGCGGAAGCTCTACATTTACAACGAACTTATTTGAGTAAAGTGATACATAATTTGGAGCAACAGTTTGGTGTGACAATTTTTGAACGAGTACCTAAGGGAGTTGTACCTACAACAGATGGTGCTTGGGTGTTAGAACAGGTAGCAGCGGTCGTAAAAATTTTAGATATAATACAGCAGCGTTTTATTCCGTTATCGGAAAATTTATATGCTGATTATGATGGGACGGTAGTGTTGTATTGTCCGGCAAAAATGCGCTACCGAGGCATTATGTTAAAGTTGTTAGAAGAATATCAGAAAAAATTTCCAAATGTGCAACTGATTTTAGCAGAAAAAGCTCATACTCTGTTGGCAAAAACAATAACAGGACAAAATAATCAAATGGCATTGGCACTACATTCTGATGATATTGCACACTTAAACTGGAAAATACCAGAAGAATTACGTTTTACATGGATGTCGGATTTGCCAGTAGTAGCGTTAGTATCACCTAAGCATCCGTTGGCTGATAGTTACCAGACTATATCTTTGGCAATGCTGTGTAAACAAAAATTAGTACTAATGCAGTCTGATGATATGGAAGAACAACCGATGTTTTATGATTTACTGGCATCTTATGGAAAGCCAGATATTGCCCATGTTGTTAATGGAAATCCTTTTTTATTTTATGAGCTATTGGCTTCTGGAAAATATTTTACTCTGGGATTAGCTGGTACAAACACTGCTAATGATTTGCTGGAAATTCCTTTGCGAGAAAGCTTTACTGTATCAGCCGGTATATTGTTTGACCCGCTTGCGTTAGAATATTTGCCTAGTAAGTTTTTAGCAGAAACAATTTTAAAGTATTTGGGTAAATCAGTTCGAAAAAATAGTATAAGAGATTGAAAATTATCTTATTGCTATGTATTTTTATCGTAGGTTGTTTGTTGTGAAAAAAACTTTTTCAAATAAAAAAATGCTGCGGAGGATTGTTATGGTAATAATCCTCCACAGCATTTTTTTATTTGAAAACTACATTTTGTAATAAGATATCCCAATTTTTTGCTTGTAAGTTATGCTAGGATTTATAGTAGAATCTGTCCTAATGGAATTCCTATACCAATTAGTACGATGAAAGCAACTAGTAGAATCAAGATGCCGCAGATATAAGCATCTTTGGTAGCAACCCATTCATTGTTGCCGAAAATTAATGCTGCATTAGAAGATGCTGCTGGTGTGGCATAAGCCGTCATTGCGGTGTAGTAAACCAGTAACATAACCAGTACAGGATCAATACCGAAAGATAGTCCCATCTTAGTCAACACTGGAGTGAATACCAACAATAGTACCAAATTGTGAGTGACTTGGGTAGTAATCAGGAACAATGCCATAAAAGCGATTAAGAAGGTAGTACCGCTTAGATTACTAAATGTTTGTGTCATCCAGGTTAATACACTGGCCAGCACACCTGCTTCGTCTGCTTCCAGTGCATTACACAACGGCATAGTAGAACCAACAAGAATGATTAACTCCCAGTTTACACCTTTAGCAATTAAATGAGGGACATCTACATAAGATTTACTTTCTATAGATGCTTTGGTTTTTTAGAAATGGTTGCTTGTGCCATAGTAAAACCTCCTTGTAAAAAGTGCATAATAGAATACTGTTTTATCCATTGTAGTTACGGCCGATACAATGATTATACAGCTTATTGAAACGATAAACTGTATTTATAGATTGAGCATATTCAATATAACGTTTTTTAGGGTTAGGCAGAAGTCCCTAAAATTACGTGGATTTTGCAAAAAGACATCAGAAAATACTTGTAGATTTTGTTGCATATGAAAAAGTATTCTGTTTATCTTCCTTAAAATAGCGATAAAAAAATTTGTTTTCACAATAGTGGAAGCTATTTTGGAAACGAAAGTATATTTATGAAAAGTATAAGGTTGTTTTTTATACTACAACAAATTAATTACATAGTTTTTCTTTTTTGTACTATTTTTCGGTGCTTATACAAAATATAAGCAGAGTATATAATGTACCCATAAACGAAAGCCAATCACGCAATGCTAATTTGGCTGTCATTTTATTAACGGATGGTTTGTTATTTAGTTAATTGCGAACAGTAAATGAAAAAAGGAGTGTGTTTTTTTATGACACAGAGAAAAGCAACAGCAAACAAAGTATTACTGCTGGGCGTTGATGGTATGGATCCACGCCTGACCCGTAAGTATGTCGATATGGGTATTATGCCAAATGTAAAACAGTATATTGAACGGGGTGCAGCTCGTGAAGACCTGGGTATGCTGGGAGGACATCCAACTGTAACGCCACCAATGTGGACAACATTAGCAACAGGTTGCTATGCCAACGTGCATGGTATTACCGGTTTCTACAGAGCATCTGCATCCGGCGACTCCAGCCGTGTAGCATACAACTTTGACTCCCGTTTATGCCACGCTGAACCACTGTGGAATGTTACTGCTGAAGCAGGCTTGAAAACGATGGTATGGCACTGGCCTGGCAGTGCATGGCCTCCAACCAGCGATAACCCAAATCTGATGGTAGTTGATGGAACCTCTCCGGGCAGTGTTAATATGGCTGTTGCTACTGTAGATAAGGAATTTTTGGTAGAAGCAAGTGTAGATATACCAGCGGTTACCTATCTGGAACATGGGCAGATGGAAGCGGATATGCCTTGTGTAGTGGAAGACTTAGATTTAGACGAAGCTGCAAAAAATGCTGGCGTTAGTGATGAAGAGGCTGAAAAGGCAAGATATGATGCTAAAGTAAAATCTGGTAAAAGAACGGATCTCAGTGACTTTAACACTAGCATTGATAAATGCGCTATCATTACTAAAATGGAGCAGATGTCAACAGCCATCACAGAACTGGGTATTGATGTTCAAAAATCTCCAATCAAAGAAGCGCATGGTTGGGCATTTGCACCGGCTGATGCTAAAGAATTTACCTTAATGTATTCCCATGGGATGGTTCGTCGTCCGGCGTTGATTGTAAAAGGTGATTCGGGCAACTATGAAAAAGTAATGATTTATAAAAATAAAAAAGAAACCGAACCAATCGCAGTTCTGGAACCAATGAAAATGGTACCGCAGATTGTAGACGAAGCGATCAAAGGCACCAAACGGTTCCGCGCTAACCGTAACATGCGTTTATTGGATCTGGCACCAAACGGTGAATCCTTGCGTATTTATGTATCCGCTGCTATGGATATGGACAATGACAGTGTATTCCATCCAAAACGCCTGTTCAAAGAAGTAACTGAAAATGTGGGTTACCCAACACCAACCTCCATGCTGGGTCATCAGGAAGATTTACTGATTACCGATTGTATGCTGGCAAACTGGTATGTAACTGCCGACTGGCAGGCAAGAGCACTGCATCATGTGATTGAATCTGAAGATTTGGATGTGGTATTCTCTCACTTCCATGCAATCGATTTGCAGAGCCATATGTTTATTAAACACTTAGCAGATAGAGAATTTAACAGAGAAGATCATGCAATGTATGAAAAATGGATGGAAAATCTGTATAAACAGACTGACCATTATCTAGGTCAATTCTTGCACTATTTAGACGAAGGTTGGACGATTATGATTTTCTCTGACCATGCCCAGGTTGCTTCCAAAAATGATATTCAGATTTTAGCTGATATTTCTGGTTGTACTGCCGGTGTTCTGAAAGAACTGGGCTATACTGTACTGAAAAAAGACGAAGATGGTAACGAAATTCCGGAGATTGACTGGGAAAAAACCACCGCTATTGCACAGCGTGAACAGCATATCTATTTGAATCTGAAAGGTCGCGATCCACACGGTATTGTAGATCCTGCGGATCAGTACGAACTGGAAGAAAAAATTATGACTGACCTGTATGGTTATCGTGATAAGAAAACTGGTCACCGTGTTGTTTCTGTGGCATTGCGTAACAGAGATGCTGTGCTGTTAGGCCAAGGTGGTCCTGACGCCGGTGATATTTGTTACTGGATGGCAGAAGGTTACAACTATGACCATGCTGACTGCTTGTCCACCACTTATGGGGAAGGCGATACATCTGTATCTCCAATCTTTATTGCAACTGGTCAGGGGATTAAAGAAGGCTTCTATACAGACCGTTATATCAGACAGGTTGACTTTGTGCCAACAATTGCAGCTCTGATGGGTGTGCGTATGCCAGCACAGTGCGAAGGCGCTCCTGTATATCAGATTTTGTCTGAAGAATTTTAATTGCATATTGTAGTTGCGCATTGCGCATCGTAAAATGAATGAGGCTGTCGCGCTGTGAATACGGTGTGGCAGCTATTTTTTCCATTGTTTCACGTGAAACAATGGAAATTTAGTGTTACTTACAAGGAGTGAATCTAATGGAATTTTCTCATAATACAAAAGAACGGGTAGAAGTACTCAAAAACAGAAGCAAGCGGTGCTGTTGCAAATATTGCGGACAGCCGCTGAAGGTAAAAAGTATCGTAGTGGCAGAATTTTTAGAAGCACGTATTGAACTTTATTGTGACCACTGTGGTCGGATTGAGTATGGTGTGGAGCCGGAAATCTATGAAAGTGCCAGATATTTTGTAGAGGAAGTAGGGTTTAATGCATATCCAAGTATGGATGATAGTGAAACTACCAAGCAGATGAATATCGCTAAAGCCTGTGAGGTTATTTCTTGGGGGTGCAGCCATTTGGGGTATTTGAATGATAAAGGTTATGTAGTACCGCCGCAATTTTCTCATATAGTGTCCAGCGAAGCAACTACTTTCACGGATAAAGAGCTGGTATAAGGGGGGCATTGCTGTGACTACAGATACAGTAAAAACAAATAATGTGACGGCCGAGACTATTATTGAAGCCAAAAGTCTGGGCTGTTTGGCTGGGCATCAGTATTTGCTGCAGAACATAGACTGGACTGTAAGAAAAGGTGAGCAATGGGTAGTATTTGGGATGAATGGTTGTGGTAAAACTACATTGCTTAGTACCATTGCCGGATATCGGCCATTTACCCATGGCAAGCTAAAAGTATTTGGCGAAACCTATACGCAGGATAATGTGTTAGCATTACGCCGGCGCATTGGTTGGGTAAGTAGCTCTTTTTTTGATCGATATTACCATAAAGAACCATCGTTGAATATTGTGTTGTCTGGTAAATTTGGTACGCTGGGTTTGCGGGATGGTATTACCGATGCTGATATTATTCGTGCTAAGAAATTATTGAGAGCTTTTCGTTTGGGTGACAAAATTAACCAGCCATTCCATTTGATGAGTAAAGGAGAGCGACAGAATGTACTCATTGCTCGAGCATTGCTAGGACAGCCGGATTTATTGATTTTGGATGAACCTTGCAGCGGGCTAGATATTTTAGCTCGTGATCATCTGCTGGATACAGTAACTTATCTGGCCGATAATACTGATGTGACTATTATTTATGTAACCCACTACACCGAAGAAATTACACCGGTATTTGATAAAACCATGCTGTTATCACACGGTCGTGTATATGCGCAGGGTGTGACCAAAGATTTGTTTACTGGTGATGTCATGGAACGATTTTTGGGATATCCGGTAGAAATTATGCCGCGGGAACATGGCCGTTTCCAAGTGCATGCGCAAATGGCCGAATCGGTAGATAGACAACTGGGGGGTGTATTGCGATGACAGAAACAAAACAAAAAATAGCACTCGGTCATGATGAACAGTTGATTCAAGAAGTTGGCATGATGTTTGAGATGGGGTATGTGGATAAAGAATTTACCATGTACGGCTGTGCATATTGGCAGAATGGACAGCGTCATTATCTGATCAGTAGCTATCTGGAAAAAATCCATGAATGTATGGAAAAGATGCCATTGCAAGGCGTTTGTGTAACGTTACCTGATTCTTTGCAGAAAGTTTGTTCAGTACCCGCCGGTGAAAATGAACGTATTGCTCAGGATGTGAAGCAACAGTTGGCTATGAAGCTGCAGGCAGAATATGATGAATCATTTTTTAAAAAATTAGAAGCTTTAGCACAAACACCAGCTAATAATACAGCGTATAACTTATTAGAGGATTATCGAGAGGAAATTGATGGTTTTTTTGACAGGGATGAACTGCAGTTATTTGAAATATTATTATATATGGCTTACATTGGAAAGGTATTGAATGAAAAGAGCTATGTGTATTTTGCCGAATGGTTGCAGGACATTTATGATCAACTGCGGGATGATGCACTGGTGCATGATATCTTTAGTAAAACTTTTTATAGCATTGCTTATGTAGCACCAAATGGTACATTAAAATATTATACCAATGCTCAGCGGGAGCGGATACAAGAACGAAGATTGCGTTTGGAATCGGAAAATAAAGTAGTATCGCCAATTTTTTCAAAAATTTGGGGATATAATTATGAATATGATTTAATGGCTGCTCGCAGAGATCATGATAAGGCACTGGAAGGTATTTTGAATCCAGCTTTTATGGAAAAGGTGCAAACGATTCGAGCATTGCCATCAGCGATTGATTCGCAGCAATTTGCAGCATTGATGCAGCAGCTGGAAAAAGAACGAAAGATATTGCAGCGGGAAACGCTGTGCTACTATGGCAAATTGTGGCACGTTGACTGCTGATTTAAGCAAAATAAAAGGGTATGTGAAAAAACGAAAAATCGTTTTTCGCATACCTTTTTATTTTACGTACAAATACTGCAAAAAATGTAGGTTGTTGCGAAAATTTTTTTGTAGTATACTACCTGAAACAGGTAAAAGGAAACATGTAATAAAAATAGAATACATAGCATGAAACGAAAACAGGAAGGTGTATACTATGAATACGGAACACTTGCGTTATTTACTGACGATTGCTGAATGTCATTCTATCAGTCGGGCAAGCGAACAGTTGCAATTGAAGCAGCAGTATTTGAGTAATTTGGTGCGGTCTATGGAAAAACAGTTCGGTACAGACATTTTTCATCGGCATAGCCGTGGAATTTCTCTTACCGAAGATGGGCGGTATTTATTGGAGCAAGCTCAGAAAATTGTAGAACTGGCGAATCTAATGGAGCGGGAATATTTATATCCCAGTAATACTACGAAAAGAAATGAGGCTCAGGAGCTTCTTATTTGTATCCCGCCGATGCAAAGTCATAAAAATTTGTTCCGAATTTTCAAAACATTTCGTCAACACTTTCCGAATGTTCGTTTGTTGGTGCAAGAAAAAGTACGAGAGGAACGATTGGAAACTGTGAGGACACAGAAACATGCGGTGGCTTTTCATGCAGGAGTGAACAATCCGGAAGAAGCGCAGGCATTACTGCCTGAGGGGCTGAAGATGATACCAATTCGGCAGAGTCAAATCACTGCTGTGACTTCAAAAAATAATGTAGCGGCGCATTCGCGAAAAGAAATTTCTTGTAAAGAACTGGTCAATCTGCCGTTGGCTGCTTATGCTCCGTTAGGAATAGAATTTAGTATGGTAAATTTGGTGCTGAAAGAATACGGCGACCCTAACATTGTGTATGTACTGGATAACAGTGAGTTTTTACTAGAGGTTATATCTGACAGCAATTGTTATTCCTTAATGGAGCGGCAGCAAGCTGTGAATGCCAATTTATTGCAGATTCCATTACGGGAGGAACAGAGTGTTTATACCTCGTTAATCGTTAATGAGGCAGGGATGGAAGATTCTTTGGCGATAAGAAGTTTGGCTGCAATGATGTTGCAGGGAGAAGATATAGATTTTTGATCTAAAAGTTTGATTAATGGAAAGCGTACCTGTAATGAGTGGAATGTACTATCAGGAAATCAATAAAAGTGAGGAATTGTTTATGAAATATATTGTAGCATTAGATCAGGGTACCACCAGTTCCAGAGCCATTGTGTTTGATCACGATCAAAATATTGTGGCAGTGGGGCAAAAGGAGTTTGGGCAAATTTATCCGCAGCCCGGCTGGGTAGAACATGATCCGATGGAGATTTGGGCTACTCAATACGGGGTACTGCAGGAGGCTTTAATCAAGGCCGGCATTACCATGGCTGATGTGGCTGGTATTGGTATTACCAATCAGCGGGAAACTACCATTGTTTGGGAGAAGAAAACAGGTAAACCTATTTATAATGCCATTGTCTGGCAATGCCGCAGAACGGCAGATTTGTGCGAGCAGCTAAAGGCGGAGGGCTGGGAGGATTACATCCGCACCAATACCGGATTGGTTATAGACGCATATTTTTCTGCCACCAAAATCAACTGGATTCTTGAACATGTGCCCGGTGCGCGGGAGCGTGCGAAAAAGGGAGAATTGCTTTTTGGCACAGTGGACAGCTGGCTGGTCTGGAAACTGACCAACGGTGCAGTGCATGTCACCGATTATACCAATGCGTCCCGCACCATGTTATATAATATCCGGGATTTGAAATGGGATGAAAAGCTGCTGCAGCGGTTTGATATTCCTGTTTGCATGCTGCCGAAAGTGTGCAATTCTTCAGAAATTTACGGCTATGTGCAAAGCGAAGGGGTGCAGGTGCCTATATCCGGTATTGCCGGTGACCAACAAGCGGCGCTGTTTGGGCAGGCATGTTTTGAACAGGGTTCGGCAAAGAATACCTATGGCACCGGCTGCTTTTTGCTGATGAACATTGGTCAGCAGTTTATCAGCAGCAAACAGGGATTGATTACAACCATTGCTGCCACCATGCATAATCAGGTGGAATATGCGTTGGAAGGCTCTATTTTTGTGGGCGGCGCTGTGATTCAATGGCTGCGGGATGAGCTGCATTTGATTGAAACTGCGGCGGAGAGTGAAAGCTATGC
>USPE01000023.1 GCA_900556545.1 uncultured Peptococcaceae bacterium
GAAAGCAGGTGTGCAGATATGTTAGCCAAACGAATTATACCCTGCCTGGATGTGCGGGACGGTAAGGTGGTAAAAGGCGTAAACTTTGTGGGTATTAAAGAAGTGGGCGATCCGGTACAGTGCGCCATTGATTATGACCGTCAGGGTGCTGATGAGATTACTTTTTTGGATATTACAGCAACGCACGAAGGCCGCAGTACCATGATTGATGTGGTGCGCAATACAGCTAAAAATGTATTTGTACCATTAACAGTAGGCGGCGGTATTCGCACTGTAGATGATTTTCGTCAGCTGCTGCGAGCCGGTGCCGATAAAATATCGGTAAATTCGGCAGCGGTACGTAATCCGCAGCTAATCAGCGAAGCGGCGGATAAATTTGGCAGCCAGTGTGTAGTGGTAGCCATTGATGCGCGTCGTAAAGAAGACGGCGGATTTACTGTAGTAGTCAACGGCGGCCGCATTGATATGCAGATGGATGCTATTGCATGGGCCAAAGAATGTGAACGGCGCGGCGCCGGAGAAATTCTGCTGACATCTATGGACACAGATGGCTGTAAGCAGGGGTTTGATTTGGAGCTGACCAATGCTATCAGTCAAGTGGTGAATATTCCTGTGATTGCTTCCGGTGGCTGTGGCAAATTGGATCATTTTTCCGAAGTGTTTGAAAAAACCGGAGCTGATGCGGCATTGGCGGCATCGCTGTTTCACTTCAAGGAATTAACAGTGCAGCAGGTAAAAGATCATTTGCGCAGTCATAATATTCCGGTAAGGAGATAGCAATATGAAAGATTTGAAAAAATATTTTGTAAAAAGTGAACTGATTCCGGCTGTGGTGCAGGAAAAAAGTACCGGTGAAGTGCTGATGCTGGCTTATATGAATGAGGAAAGCCTGCGCAAAACCATGGAAACCGGTTACACGTGGTTTTATAGCCGTTCTCGTCAGGAATTATGGAATAAGGGCGCTACATCCGGCCATGTACAGCGGGTGATTGAACTGCGAGCCGACTGTGACAATGATACCCTGCTGGTTATCGTGGAGCAGACAGGGGCTGCCTGCCATACTGGAAATCATAGCTGCTTTTACACAACAATCTGGGAGGAACAATAAATGCAGGATGTATTAGAAGGATTATATGCCGTAGTGCAACAGCGCAAAGCAGAACCGCAGGAAGGTTCCTATACCTGCTATCTGTTTGATAAAGGGTTGGATAAAATTTTGAAGAAGTGCGGTGAGGAATGCAGTGAAGTGATCATCGCCGCCAAAAATGGAGAGCAGGAAGAAACAGTGGGAGAAATCTGCGATTTGTTATATCATCTGTTGGTGATGATGGTGGATCAGGATATCCCGCTGGAAGCTGTGGAAGCAGTGTTAGAGGAGCGACGTCAAAAAATCGGCAATCTCAAACAGTTCCATGTGAGCGATCATAATAGTTAATAAAGATTCATCTGTAGCGAAACCTCAGTCTTATAAAGGCTGGGGTTTTCTGTTTGTACGATAGTGTTCCGCTGACTCGTTTGCTGCCGCCCTCGTTCATCGGACATTTCCTTGTCTGTCTACCTCACCTTGGACTACGTCCAGTTCGATTAGACAGACTGCGTTGTTGTCCGCTTCAATCTCGACATGGCAGCAAAGAAGTCAGCTGTGTATTAGCAAAGTCTGCTGATTTTTTGGCAAATCCTTTCTTGTCTACCGAGAATCGTAATGTAAATTAGCATGATACAGCTATTTTATGTTATACTGTTCGTTATGACAGAATGATACGAGAGGCGACAAAAATGAAACGAACATTTTATACCATGCTGTGGACCATCGGCTTGCCGGTGGCCTTGCAAAATTTAATCTCAACCAGTGTTAATTTGATGGATACGCTGATGGTGGGGCGCTTGGGGGGAAGTGCTTTGGCAGTCAGCATAGCCAATCAGATTTTTTTCTTTTATAGCATTTCTATTTTTGGTATTACCAGCGCAGCAGTGATTTTGTGCAGCCAGTATTGGGGCAGTAAAAAGGTGCAGGCTATTCAGAAAGTATTGACGTTGAGCCTGCGTTTAGCAGCAGTGGCGGGTGCAGTGTTTGCCATGTTGTTATTGCTGATTCCAAAGCAGCTGATGTGCTTGTTTACACCTGACGCAGCTGTTATTGAGATGGGCGTCGGGTATTTGCGCATAGTGGCAGTGGCTTATCTGTTTTATGGGCTTACCACTACTTGTTTAATGGTATTACGCAGTGTGGAAGATGTGAAGATTGCCATGTGTATTTACAGTCTTTCTGTTGTGGTTAATATATTTTTCAACTATATGTTCATCTTCGGTAAATTTGGAGCGCCTGCGCTGGGTGTGGCTGGTGCGGCAATGGGCACATTGATTGCCCGCTCGCTGGAATTTGTAATTATGTTGGTATATATGCTGCGTGTAGAAAACAAAATTAGGTATCGTCTTTTTATGCTGGGGCAGGTAGAATCTGTACTGCTGAAAGATATGATTCATTACGGAACGCCAGTGATGATAAATGAGTTGTTGTGGGGAGCGGCTCATTCGCTGCATTTGGTTATCTTAGGTCATATGAGCGTGGATGCAGTAGCAGCTAATAGTATTTGCAGTGTAATTTATCAGATGACGCTATCTTTTGTAATTGGGGTATCCAGTGCTTCGGCGGTGATTATTGGAAAAACAGTGGGACAGGGGGATTTGTCGCAAACTTCTCAGTATGCCCATAAGTTGCTGCGCGTGTATTTTGTGGTTGGTTTGGCTCTAGCTGGTCTGATTTTGCTGCTGCGGGAACCAATGGTTCAATTTTATAAGATTACGCCGGAGACAGCAGCAATGGCACAGCAGTTTATGTTGGTGTATGCGGTAGTAATGTTTTGTACCGGATTTTGTCATCCGCTGATAACAGGCATATTGCGTGGCGGCGGAGATATTATGTATGCCGCTGTAACAGATGTTGGATGTTTGTGGATGTTTTTGCCCATTGGTGCAGCTGCGGCGTTCTTGTTGCAATTGGAACCGCCGTTGGTATATTTTGTCCTGCGGTTGGAAATTGTGCTGAAAACAGTGCTGTGTTTGTTCCGTTTGCGCAATGACAATTGGATTCATGTTGTGACACGGGATCATGTGTGAGTAAAATAGTATGAAAATCGAAAAGACAGGAAGAAAGCAAAGTCAGTATGATGAACTGATGTTGTTATCTTCCTGTCTTTTTTTGACGTGTTTACTTGGTTAAAATTCAAAGATAAATTGGTCACTGCGATAGATGGTGCGGGCGATTTCTACAACAATACCTTCTGGCTGAGTAACAGAACAGGAGGTCAGAATCAGACTTGGTGCGTATCCTTGGATATTAAGATAGGTGCGTTCTTTTTTATTCAAAGAGGAAACCATTAGTTGAGTGTTGCGGGTTTCCAGTGTTGAAAATCCATGATTGTGGATATAGTCGTAAACAGAAGAAATCTGCTCTCCTTCAACATCCAGGTTGGGAAAAAGGCTGCCGGGCAGAAAGCTGGTGTGAATGGCGATTGGTTCATCGTCGAGTAAGCGCAGCCGAGTGATTTTATAGACAGGAACAGTTTTATCTATCTGCAGCATTTCATAGAGCAGAGAATCTGAGCGGACTTTCTGACAGCCTAAATTGCGTGTTTCGATGGGCAGGTGAAGCGCTGCCATTTTTTGAGAAAAACTCTCATGGTTCATGACCAGACGGATTTTTTTACGTTTACCAGAGTAGAAGCTGCCGTAGCCCTGCATGGAATATACATAACCCAATTCTTTCAATCGTTCGTAGGCTTTTCGTATTTCCGCCCGCGTAACGCCGTATTGTCCAGCCAGTTTATTTTCGCTGGGCATTTTTTCTCCTTTTTTGTAAGTATCCCGCTTGAATTCTGCAATTAATGTATCGACGATAGTTTCCCAAGTCCATTCTTTTTTCATAACGTGCCATCCTTTTTGTGGAATTAATATTTAAGGCAATTATAACAGCGGCGAGGTGAATGCGACAACGGAAAACGGAAATCCTTTACGTAGAATTTACATGGCGTAGTTGGCGACTTTACAAAGATTTTTTAAACTGAACACGAATTCAAGAACAAATGAGGAGGAACGGATATGACGAAACGGGAATTGTCTGCAATTTTGGCTAAGGCATCTGCCGAAGAAGTGGCGGTACTTGCAGAGCCAATCAAAGCGAAAGCACAGATTCAGGTGCTAAAAGAGCCGCAGAAAACGTTAGTGATGGTGAAAGTACGGGAGTCTATAAAAAATTCCTTGTTTTATTTAGGAGAAGTATTGGCCACGGAATGTATGGTGACCGTGAATGGTGTAAAAGGTATGAGTGTCATAGCCGGCGATCAGTTTGACAAAGCGATAAATATTGCTGTAATTGACGGTTATCTGAATGGCAATGCGAGCAGTGCAGATATACTGGAACAGATTGCTGCGTTAGGTGTAAGCCAACAGCAAGCGCGCCAGCATATGAACCGTCAGATACGTAAATCGAAAGTAAACTTTAACGTAATGGGAGAATGAAGGATGGTATCAGAAATGGACTTAGCCTATCAGTTTGATTTTGTCTATGATGGACAGAAAATTTTCCGGGAGTTGCTGAGCGCGATAGCAAATCCGGGAATGATTAAAAATATTAGTAATGAGGTTGATAAATTTCAGCAAGCGTATGCGCCTTTGCTGGCAATAGGTTGTACGTTGCTGGATAACGAGGAAAAAATGTATGTGGAAAAAAATCCAAAACTAGCAGCAGAGTTGCATAACCTGACACTGTGCAGAGAAACCAAATTGGATCAGGCGGACTATATTTTTTTATCTGCTGAATTGAACTATGGTTCTCTGGAGGAAGTGCTGCGTAATGTTAAGCATGGTACTTATGCAGACCCTCATCAGTCGGCGACAGTCATTTTATTGTGCAGCAGCATTGACGGGGTGGAACAGTTAAATTTGTGCGGGCCCGGCGTAAACGGTATGAAGACGGTTTGGGTGTCCTCTTATGTTAAAAAGGTGATTACGCTTCGCAATAGTTTGCAGATTGAATATCCATTGGGTGTGGACTTGGTGTTTACTGATCAGGCCGGAAACTTGTTAGGGATTCCGCGTCTTACAAAGATTGCAGAGCAGGGGGCGTAAATATGGCATATGTTGCAGTGACAGGCGGTAAAGAAGCGATTGAACAGTCGTTAAAGTTGTTAGAACTCTTTCGGGAGAGCGGCGAAGATATTACAGTGTCCTGTATCAAAGAAAATATGAGATTGCTGATAGACAAAATTATGAGTGAGGCAGGCTTTTACTCAGAAGAATATGCGGCATTGGCACTAAAACAATGCGAAGGCAGCGTGGAAGAAGCTGTATTTTTGTTGCGTGCGTATCGTTCAACATTACCGCGCAATTATTATTCCAATCCGGTGGATACCAGAGAGATGCGATTGATTCGCCGAATTTCCGCAGCGTTTAAAGATATTCCTGGCGGGCAAATTTTGGGGCCGACTTATGACTACTCTCATCGGTTATTGAATTTCTCGCTATTAGAAGAACGTCCGGATAGTATCAATCATGAATCAGAGGATGAAACCCTGTCTGACTTGTCTGGTGATGATATCTACTGCGGCCGTGTAACGGATTTATTGCGGGCGGAAAATTTATTAAAAGAAGTTCCGGAGGATAATACGGAACCGTTTGATGTAACCAGTAATTTGCTTACGTTTCCGGCACCGCGCAGCGCCAGACTGCAGACCTTTGCCAGAAGTGATGCCGGATTTTTGGGCGGTGTGGCGTACAGTTCGATGCGTGGCTATGGCGCAGTGCATCCGACAGTATCCGAACTGCGTTGTGGGTATGTGGAAGTGTGTGTGCCTTATGTGTTGGACGAAACAGAAACTCTGTGTATTGGTGAAATTCTGGTGACGGAAGTAGAAGCATTGGTGCCATCCCACACTGAGACTGCTGATGAATTTGACAAAATGACATTAGCAGGTGGTTACGGTATGATTTTCGGCAGAAATGAGAATAAAGCCATAGCGATGTCTATTGCAGATGCCAGCTTGGAAACAGAAGGCAACACTCCATCGCAGGATCAGGAATTTGTACTGACTCATGGCGACAGTCTGGAAATGAGTGGTTTTATTTCTCATTTGAAATTGCCGCATTATGTAACGTTCCAGTCTAAGTTAGATCGCGTGAGAGAAAAGGAGGAAGTCTAGGTGATTGATACAAAACATTACAACTTTGCATTTCTGGATGAAGGTTCTAAGCGTGAAATCAGGAGAAGCATTTTAAAAGCGGTAGCAATCCCTGGCTATCAAGTACCGTTTGGTTCCAGAGAATTGCCAATTGGCAGAGGCTGGGGGACAGGCGGTATACAGATTACGCTTTCTATTATCGGGAAAGAAGATGTGCTGAAAGTAATCGATCAGGGCAGCGATGAAAGTGTAAATGCTGTTAATATCAAAAAAATGGTGGAAGAATGTACCGGTGTGGAGATTACCACAGATTCAGAGAAAGCTACGATTATTCAAAGTCGTCATCGTATTCCGGAGATTCCCATGCGTAATGATCAGATTCTTGTGCTGCAAGTGCCAACGCCGGAACCATTGCGTATTGTAGAACCAAAAGAATCTGTTACCAAGCAGATGCATGCCGAAGCAGAGTATAGTGGCATGTGGTTATCTCTGTTTGAAGATTTGACGCTATATGACAAAATCAGTATCAGCTCAGAATACCCAACTATGGTGGAAGACCGTTATATTATGAATCCCAGCCCGATTCCCCGTTATGATAACAAAAAGCTGAATGACAGCGAAACATTGTATTTGTTTGGAGCCGGTCGTGAAAAGAAAATTTATGCGATACCGCCGCATACGAAAGTGGAGTCGTTGTTTTTTGATGATGTACCATTTGAGACAGAAAATTTTGAAGGAAAAAGCTGTCGCTTGTGCGGTGCTACTGGAGTCTTTTTAGATGAAATAGTAGATGAAGCGACAGGTGAAAAAGTATACGAATGCAATGATACAGGATTCTGCAAAGGAAGAAGGGACAGACAGCATGGAAACACCAATTTTAAGAATTGACCATTTAACAGTGCGGTACGGCAATACTTGCGAATACTGCAGAAACGGCGGTGCTTTGAATAAAAATACCTGTCCTCATTGTAAAACCGTTTGGGCTTGCAATGATGTAAATGTGCAGCTGTATGAAGGGGAAATTTTAGGAATCGTAGGGGAATCAGGCTCCGGTAAATCTACCCTGATGAAAAGTCTGTATTTTGATTTTGATATTACCGAAGGTCAGGGATATTTACAGGCATATAAAAATGGTCAAGAGGATATTTTTGCGCAGAGTTTGCAGCAGAAAAAATATATTAGAAATCATATCATGGGTATGGTATACCAGAACCCGATGCTGGGGCTGCGGATGGACTATTCCAGTGCTGGTAATATTGCAGAGAAATTGATTGCGGCCGGACAGCGTAATTTTGGCGCTATGAATGATCGTGTGGAGGAATTATTAGATGCAGTGGAAATTTTGCAATCTAGAAAAAAAGAGCCGCCGAAGAATTTTAGTGGCGGCATGCAGCAACGAGTGCAGATTTCTAAGGCATTGGCAAATAATCCGGCGGTATTGCTGCTGGATGAAGTGACAACGGGATTAGATTTATCGGTACAGGTAAAAGTATTGGAACTGATTCGGGAAATTCGGCAAAAATTTAATGTATCGATGATGTTGGTATCCCATGATTTGGCCGTTATTCGTATGTTGGCTGACCGCACGATTGTGATGTTGGACGGAAAAATTATAGAGCAGGGGTTAACTGACCAAATTTTAGACGACCCGCAACAGCCGTATACCCAGCAGCTGGTGCATTCTTTATTGTAAGCAGCGAAGCAGATGATGTTTCATAAACGAATCTGAAAGAAGATAAAGGAGATTTTTATGCGTACAATTATTACAAACGGAAAATTGATTTTACCGGATATGATGACAGAGGAACAGGAACTTGTACTGGAAGGCGGTCGCATTCAGGCAATTTGTCCGGTTGGTGAAGCTGACCGTACGGATGCTGTTTTGGTGGATGCGGCAGGTGCTTACATTATGCCCGGGATTATCGACATTCACTCTGATATGATAGAGTCCTATATTCAGCCGCGCAGTACTGCAGTGATGGATTTTGAAATGGGGTTAAAAGAAGCGGAACGGGTGTTGGCCGGATGCGGTATTACTACTATGTTTCATTCTATTTCTATGTATCGGCCTGGAACATGGGATGTCAAAGAAATTAGACAGGCACCGCAGGTAAAAAAACTGGCAGCATTAGTGGCACGCTATCGTCACGATGAACGATTAATTCGCCATCGGTATCATTTGCGCTATGAGATTGACAATCTGGCTTGCTATGATGACGTAATGGATATGATGCGCAAAGGCTATGTGGATTTACTATCATTCATGGATCATACGCCGGGACAAGGACAGTATAAAAATTTGGAAATTTATCGGAAACATCAAGCGAATGATGGTCGTGACCTGACAGAAGAAACATTTGCAAAATTGGTAAAAACTGAGCAGGAAAAAGAACTGATTACACTGGAACAGTTGAAAACGATGGCAGCTCTGGCGAAAGAGCTGGGGATATCTGTGGCGAGTCATGATGATGATACGTTAGAAAAATTGGAATTGAATGAACAATTGGGTGTAGCTATTAGTGAATTCCCAATTACGATTGAAGTAGCAAAAGCAGCACGAAAGAAAGGGTTTCGTACTGTAGTGGGTGCACCGAATGTATTATTGGGTGGTTCGCATTCTGGTAATTTGTCGGCGTTGGAAGCGATTAAAGCAGAGGCTGCTGATGTATTGGTTTCCGATTATTATCCGCAGGCGTTATTACAAGCTGTGTTTCAATTGTTTGAGAAAGAAGAGATTCCTGTTTGGGAAGCGGTACGTTATGTAACACTGAATCCGGCGATAGCAGTAGGATTAGGACAAGAGTTAGGCTCTATTGAGGTTGGAAAACAGGCTGATTTGTTATTGGTACGCAGTAAAAATTGTCGGCCGGTGTTAGAGCAGGTTTTTGTGGAAGGTGCATGTATTTTGGATTGCCAATATCGGAAAGCAGATTAGGAGGACACATGGAAACCATATTAGAGATTCACAATTTATCAAAAGAATTTTTTCTGCATGCACAGGGCAGAGCAATCAAAAGTTGTAAGAATATTTCTTTTACTTTGCCTAAGGGTGGATTTATCGGTATTGTGGGTACATCTGGTGCCGGCAAGTCTACGGTGCTGCGTTGTATTTACCGAACCTATTTGGCTACTACAGGCAGTGTGATGTATGATTCACTTTCCTATGGTAAGCTGGATTTGGTGAAAGCGACAGAACGACAGATGATTCATTTGCGCAAAGTAGAAATTGGATATGTATCACAATTTTTAACAATCTTACCGCGTACTACGGCGAAAGAACACGTCATCAACGGCGCATTGGATGCAGGCTTTTCGTACGAGGAGTCTATGCAAAAAGCAGAGGAAATGTTGCGTTATTTTAAGTTGAATGAAAATTTATGGGATATTTATCCCAATACGTTTTCTGGCGGTGAAAAACTGCGCTTGAATTTGGCTCATGCAATGGTAAAAGCCCCTCGTTTGCTTTTGCTGGATGAACCGACTGCTTCACTGGACAACAATACCAAAATTCTGGTGAAGGAGTTATTGATGAAACTAAAAGCAGAGGGCACCTCTATCATTGGCATTTTTCATGACTTGGAATTTATGGAAGGGCTTTGCGATGAAGTGTATAACATTTCTGCCGGGCAATTTCAGAGCAGCAAGGAGGTTTCTTGATGTATGTCGCAGATTTGCATGTACACACGGCAGTATCCGATTGTAGCCTTACGGCAGAAGAAGTGCTGCAGCTTGCACAGGGAAACGGATTAACACATATTGCATTTACAGATCATGATACCACCAAGTTGGCAGCGGAACATGTGCAGTTAGCAGCCAGCTATGGATTGACTGCAGTTCCGGCGGTAGAATTATCAGCTTACGATAGTCAACGGCAAAAGAAAGTGCATATTCTGGGCTTTGCTTATCAGACAACAGAATACATTGAAGCCATCGGCAGTGAAACATTGCGGAAAAGAGATGCCAATTGTCGGCGGCAGATAGAAATTCTGAATACGTTGGGCTATCAAATTTCAGTGGAAGACGTCGCTAAAATAGCAGGCGATTGTATCTATAAACAACATATTTTAGATTATCTGGTGCGCACGGGACAGAGTTCAGAACTATTTGGCGCAATCTATCAGAATATTTTTAAAAATAATGGTCCGTGTCATTTTGATATTGAGTATCCGGAAGCGGCAGATGCTGTGCGAGCGATTAAGGCAGATGGCGGTTTGGCTGTGCTGGCGCATCCGGGGCAGCAGGACAACTACGAGATAATTCCAGAGTTAGTGGCAGCTGGGTTAGATGGTATCGAGTGGAATCATCCTTCACACAGTGCTGAGGATTGTGAAAAAGCAAAAAAGTATGCAGATGCGTATGGATTGTTTTTAACTGGCGGTAGTGACTTTCACGGCATTTATGAGAAAAACAGTGCTGCGCTGGGTTCTCATCCTGCCCATGTAAGCAGTCAGATTATTTTTGCGGAAACAACAAAATAAATACGTAAAATAAATCTTACAAGAGGGTTGAAAAATTAGCCAACCTCTAACGAAATCCTCATAAAAGGTCAAGACTAGATTGGTAAACTAAATAGTAGCAAGGATATTTAAGGAGGAACATAAAATATGAAGAAGACAAAATGGAAGCAATTAGCAGCAATGTGTTTGGTGGCCGCTATTACTGTGGGGACTATGGCAGGGTGTGTGCAAAAGAATGGTACAGAAAGTGCGAATGGAGACGCGGCAGAACAAAATGAAACTGTACTGAATGTATACACAGCGCTGGAAGATGATCAGATTGCAGATTATCTGGAAGAATTTAAAGAACAGAACCCGGATGTAACAGTTAATATTACTAGAGAGTCTACAGGTATTATCACATCTAAATTACTGGCAGAAAAAGATAACCCTGTGGCCGATGTTGTGTGGGGATTATCTGCAACCAGTTTGCTGGTATTGAAACAGGAAGGCATGTTGGAACCATATGCGCCGGCAGGTGTTGAAAATGTTTTGGAGCAATTTAAAGATGATGCGGATGTTCCTTCTTGGGTTGGTATTGACGCTTGGGAAACTGCATGGATTGTCAACAAAGAAGTATTGAAATCCAAAGGAATTGACACAGTGCCAACTTCTTATGCAGATTTATTGGACCCCAAATATCAAGGTTTGATTGCGATGAGCAACCCGGCTTCTTCTGGTACAGGTTTACTGACAGTAAACGGTATTTTGAATTTGTACGGTGAAGAAGAAGGATGGAATTACTTAGATGAGCTGGATAAAAACGTAGCTGTATATATGCATTCCGGCAGTCAGCCTGCAAAAGAGACCGCTACAGGTGAATATGGTATCGGTGTATCTTTTGGTTACAGATGTTTATTATCTGCGCAAGAAGTGGGCAGTGATATCTGTGAAGCAGTATTTCCGGAAGAAGGTTCTGGTTGGGACATGGAAGCCAATGCTTTGATTAAAAAAGATGGTGAAAAAGAGATTGCTAAAAGATTTTTAGATTGGGCGATTTCGGATAATGCTATGAAAAAATATGCGACCAACTATCCAATCGTGGCGACAGGTGTAGGTGGTACAATTCCGGAAGGATATCCTGAAAATCCGGTAGAACAGCTGTTACCAATTGATTTCAATGCTGCGGCTCAGAATAGAGAGGCGACACTGGAACAGTGGTCTGAGCGATATGATGCGAAAAGCGCACAGAAAGAACAGTAAGACAGAAGGAGATTATTATGAGCGTTAGTTTAAAGGTATCGGATGTGTCAAAGGTATTCGAGAAAAACGTGGCGCTGAACAATGTCAATTTGGAAATCCAAGCAGGTGAATTTGTATGCCTGCTTGGTCCTTCTGGTTGTGGCAAATCTACATTGTTGCGGTTGATTGCCGGGTTGGATCGTCCAACTTCTGGGCAGATTTATATTGGAAACAGGGAAGTAACCAATCTTCCGCCGTCCAGAAGAAACTTTGGCATTATGTTTCAGTCCTATGCGTTATTTCCTAACTTAACTGCATACGAAAACGTAGCCTACGGATTACGAAATAAGAGGATGAAAAAGAGTGATATTGACGCACGTGTCAATCGGCTTTTTGATATGATTCGATTATCTCATGCAAAAAATCGTTTACCGGCACAAATGTCTGGCGGGGAGCAGCAACGTGTGGCTTTAGCGAGAGCGTTAGCTACAGAACCTGACTTTTTACTGTTAGATGAACCGTTGTCTGCGTTAGACGCCAAGGTGCGATTGTCATTGCGTAAAGAGATATGCAATATTCAGAAAGAAATGAAGTTAACTACGATTATGGTGACGCATGATCAGGACGAAGCCTTGACTATGGCAGATCGTATCGTGGTAATGAATAAATCAGTGATAATGCAGTCTGGTACACCGGAAGAAATTTATGAGCATCCAGAAAATCCTTTTGTGGCTGATTTTATTGGCTCAATTAATTTTATTGATGCGGAAAAAAGTAAAACGTATGGTTTAGGTGATAAAGGGCAGACTGCGATTCGGCCTGAAAAAATTGTATTATCTCGAAAAGAAAGCGGTTCTGACTTACGCGGTGAGATTACAGATATAGAATTTCGCGGTTTTTATGATCGTGTTACAGTCGTAATTACCAATTGCTTGTGTGGCGATATGACACTGGCAGTAGATGTTCCGTTTCAGACAGCAAAGTATATGGATTTCCATGTGCATGAAAGTGTATATGTAAACCTTCCAAAGGAAGAAGTACTAGCCTTTGAATAAATATTTGGAAGGAAGGTAATTCAGACTAATGAGTATGATAAGAGAAAAATTAGAACAGATTACAAGAGAAGATATCATGCGTTTTGTAGCATTATATTCAGTAGCTGCTTTTTTAGTATTGTTCTTGGTGTGTCCGCTATGTATATTATTTGCGAAAGCGTTTCAATATAAAGATGGCAGCTTTGCTGGTTTCACGCAGTTTATAAAATATTTCTCCAGCAATGCTATGGTATATTCTATTTCAAATACGTTTTTTATTGCTATTGTATCTACAATCATTGCAGTTACATTGGCATTTTTGTTCGCCTATTCATTGTCACGGAAAAATGTACCGATGAAAGGATTTTTTCGCTATGTAGGTATGGTGCCTCTTTTTGCTCCCACTATGCTGTTGGGGATTGCATTGATTTATTTATTTGGCAATAAGGGGATGTTGACAGCACTGGGGATACAAATTCCTCTATATGGAAAAGTTGGTATCATTATAGCAGAGAGTATCTATTGTTTTCCGGTAGCTACGACTATTTTGATGGTAGCTTTTTCAGCAGCAGATAATCGCTTATATGAGGCGGCAGATACTATGGGAACGTCTGCATTGCGTAAAATGCTTACAATTACAATTCCGAATGTTAAATATGGGCTTATTAGTGCAATTTTTGTGGCTTTTACCTACAGCTTTACTGATTTTGGTGCACCATCTGTGGTGGGCGGTAATTTCAATGTACTGGCTACAGACGTGTATAAGCAGGTGGTAGGACAGCAGAATTTTAATATGGGTGCTGTTGTTGGCATTATTTTGTTGTTTCCGGCAGTGTTGTCTTTTGTGGTAGATCGTATTACCAGCCAGAAACAAAGTGCAGCAATCAGTGCTAAATCTGTGCCATATCAGATTAAACCGCATAAAGTAACGGATTTTGTTGCCACAGTATTTTGCAGTATGGTTGCAATAGCGATGATTTTGTTTTTCGCAGTTGCGTTATTTGCTTCTCTAATTAAATTGTGGCCATATAATTTGACACTTACATTGTCTAATTATGATTTGAGTCATGTTTCAGCAGGCAATGGTGTTATTGGATTTCGCAACTCTGTATTGATTTCACTGATGACGGCATTTCTGGGGACAATTTTGACGTTTGTGGGTGCATATATGATAGAGAAGAATTATAGGTTCCCATTAAGCAGAAAAATTACTTACTTTTTATCTATAATGCCGTTGGCTATTCCGGGTACAGTGGTAGGTTTGAGTTTTATCTTATTTTTCAATGCTTCTGCTTTTCAAATTCCCTTTACGGATTACAGTATAATGAATCCGTTTCATAGTATTTACGGTACCATCTGGATTATCATGCTGGCAAATATGGTACACTTTTATTCTGTGCCGTTTTCTACCGCTACAACAGCGTTGAAACGGATTGACAGAGAGTTTGAAACAGTGTCCGAATCGTTAAATGTGCCATTTTATAAAACGATGTGGCGTGTTACATTACCAATGTGTTTTCCAGCCATTTGCGAAATGTGGGTGTATTTTTTTGTTAACTCGTTGGTAACAATATCTGCGGTAGTGTTTTTATATTTTCCAACAGCGCCAATTGCGTCCGTCATGATTGTTAGTATGCAGGGAGCAGGACAAACAGCGCCTGCTGCAGCAATGTGTATGGTATTACTGTTTATCAATTTGGGTGTGCGTTTGATTTATGAAATCATTCATAGACGGCAGAGTCATAGTATCTGAAAATAAAAAATGGCAAATTGTAAAAGAACCCCCTGGTTTTAATATGTGTTCAAA
>USPE01000024.1 GCA_900556545.1 uncultured Peptococcaceae bacterium
AAATGGTTACTTATAATGCTGCTTTGCCTGCTGGGTATCTCTAATTTAGAATTGTCCGAACAGATTGAGCAGGATAGCTTAATCCGCATCCATGTGCTGGCCAACAGCGACAGCCGGGCAGACCAACAGCTGAAACTACAGGTAAAAGATGAAATTGTGCGATTTTTGCAGCCGCAGCTGGCAAATTCCCACTCCATTGAAGAAAGCCGCCAGATTATTCAAAATAATCTGCCTGAGATTGAACAAACCGCCAAACAAACATTGACCTCCCTGCACAGCAATTACGACGTTACCCTGCAATACGGAAATTTTGATTTTCCGGTAAAATATTACGGCAGCTTTAGCTTGCCTGCCGGAAATTATGAGGCGCTGCGGGTTTTAATCGGCGAAGGACAAGGACAAAACTGGTGGTGCGTGCTGTTTCCGCCCATGTGCTTTACCGACAGCAACACATCGGTATCCAGTTCGGGAAAATATACACAGCAACAACCGGATAAAAAAGTGACTGTAAAACTAAAAAGCGTGGAGTTATTCAAAAAATGGACAAGTCCGGACCATAAAGACAAACAAGAAAACGCTGTTTAATCCATCCCAGTCATTTTTCGCCAAAGTTTTTCAAAATTACTTTTAATGTAACAACATAATCCTGATACTCCAGAGAGGAATGGCCATCATATTTTTGCGCCAATTGTCCAATACTCTCTAAACCGAACCCATGCAGCAGCTTGTCCTGCTTGGTGGTAACAATTTTGCCATCTGCAATCACAGGCGCTGCGACAGCATTGTTGCTGATGCGTACTTTTACAAAACCATCCTTTGCATCTACAGTGACAGATATAAACGGAGCTTGTTCTGTAACCTGCTGTGCTGCTTCTATGGCATTATCCAAGCCATTGGACAAAATGACTGCCAAATCGGTTAAATGAACATAGAGCGGTTCTGTTAAATTCCAAAACAACTGGGTTTTAATGCCCTGTTCCTGCGCAACCTGAAACTTGTAAGTCAATATCGAATTCAGTACCGGATACCCTGTATCCAATACTTGGTTTTGGGCAACTTCCAACTGCCGTTTTTTCAGTTCATCCATTGCAGCGTTTATATCGCCCTGCTCCAACAAACTAAACACAACCGAAAGATATTTGTTTAAATCATGGGACAATTTTCGTATTTCCTGATAAGCATGCTCCAGATACTGTTGTTCTTCTTTTTGTCTGGACAAATAAAAATCAATAAACTGCAGCCGTTCTCTGGCATTCTCCCCTACCGATAATTGAAAAAACAAATAGTATAACAGTATATTTACCAGCACACACAACAAAATGCAGATACAACCAATGGCATATAAAAACGGCTGATTCATGGCAATTAATAAAAATTCCAAGAAAGAAACCAAAATTAGAGATGCTGCGGAAAATAGCAACAATGTAATCATATGCGGTACTGAAAGATTGGCAAAAATCAGTTTCCGTTTTTGGCTAACCAAAAATAAAAACCCAATGATCAAAATCGTTCCCGTTTTCATAATAATATTGATGGCCAAATATGCACTCTCATTTTGCGGCAGCCAAAACACAAAAGCTGCAAATGATACTGTTATCTCCAAAAAAATCAATATAATTTGAAAAACTGACACTGAAAAAATACGCTGTCCCCAATTTCCCTGAAATCCAACAGCAATCAACCAGCTGCAAAAAATAAACAAAAACGGCCTCAAATACATATTTTCTACATACTGAGAAAAAAGGAAGAATAAAATCGGCATACTGATATGGCACAGCCAACGCCATCCTCTGCGCCTGTCATCCAATTTAAAGAATATCCACAAAAACGCAAACAATGCAAAATATTCTACCACAGCACCAAACATATCAATTATAGCCTTTTCCACAGTTGCTTCTCCCCTTGCACAGTTTTATTACCTCACAAACTGCTAATCTCCATTTTTTCAATACGCCAACCGGATTTGATTTCCTCAAATCCAATCTGAAGTTCCTGGTCAAACTGCGCAATGATGCAATTACCATCCCAATGATATGCCGTTTTGTTCCAATCCAAAAAACTTTCCACAAAAACTTTATGATCTATCTTATGATAATTGATACATTTCATCGTAATCTCTGCAAATTTTTGTAGATTCACCGGTGCAAATACTTCCTGCGGTACTTCTGTCAGAGCCACAAAAGCTGCTCCCCCACTATGCGGACAACGGTAATAACAAAGCGGCGGTTCCTGCAAACCGCAAACCACTGTAGCTAAATTATGTCCATTGATGCTGTTATTCAAAGCTACTTCCGCCACTCCAAAGGATTCCAGACCCAGGGCTTCCCCCTGCTGTTTTGCTGTTTTCACCAATTTCAGCAATTTTTCGTCAAACTGATTCACATTTTCCCAGCCCCAAAGCCAGGTTTCATCTTCCCGAGATTCGCTGCCAAGAAACTGAATAGGATATTCATCTTTCCCAAATCGTATGATACCTTTTTGGAAATTTACTTCCCAATTCTGCTCTCCTACTACGTGTTCTCCACAGGCTAATTGAATCGCTATCATCTTTCCCAGACAGGAGGAAAATACCTGACGCCATTTTGGATTTTCTACATCAGTTTTTTTCCTATTTTTAATGGGTTTTCTGTTTTTTAGATAGCCTAAATAACATTCTGTAAACTCTTGATTGCATATCTGTTTTAATTCATTCATCCATATTTCAGCACTATAAAAATCATCCAAATCATATTTTTCTTCTACATGATAATAATCAACTTCCACAACTTTTTTAACCACATCATAACAAATTTTCGTTTCTATTGGAAAATCACAGTCGTTTTTTACGAATAACTCCCGTATTTTTTTCCAATACTGTAACATTGAATCAGAAAGAATCTCAAGTTCTTTCCGTTTTTTTTCTACTGGGAAATTCAGAACAAATAAAATTTCATCCCATGAATATACTTTTTCATTTGTGCCGTAAAAAAAGATACTAGAACAAAGACCTTTATCATCATACCCATGAATATAGATCTTATCTACCTTATGCTCCACAAAATCATTGGCAAACTCTAAAATCGGCTTGCAAGCTGCTATGATTGCATCTTTTTGATTTGTCATAATATTCCCTCCATATTTTGTATATCGTTTACATCTGTGCTTCTTCAAACTTGGGATATTCTTTTAACAATTCCATCACTTCATCCTCTAATTCATTAATCACTTGCTCCAATCGATCGGGCAATAAAGACAATATGTCTTTCAATTCACACCCCTTTTCCAATAAGAGTAAAATTCTATGATTACAATTTTGTTCTTTTAGCAAAGAAACCATATATGGCGAAAACAAAAATTTTTCTGCTTCGTTGACATGCAGCGCTTTTCTTTTTACAGCTTCTAAAGTACCTATTATGTCCAGAAGAAGCCGTTTTTCTTCAATTTCACTTAATCATAACATCACCCCTTGGCTTTTACTCAAACTGTCATATCTTCGATATATAAAATATACTCTCCAGAAGTACCTTCGTTGTAGTATAACTTCACACGCATTCCATCAGCTAAAATAATCCCTGTTTTTTCGTGGCTATAGCCATAATCACGTTCCACCATATGAAACTCTCTTCCATCTAATATAAATTTTTCTTTACCAATATAACTTTCGTATTGCTCAATAGTACCTGTTATTTCCGTATACGTACCATCCCGATAGCAGAGAACCGTATCTCTATATTCTCCATACTGCCCCAAACCCATAAGCCCTGCAAAAAGAAAAACGATGACAGAGCCAATTATCAAACCCTCAAATTTAAATTCTGTCTTTTTCAGACTTAGTAATCCTATCAGTAAAAATAGAATAGGTTGCCAATGACCAATAAACCATGATACAGCAAACACACTTAAACCCAGAGCACTTATACAGATTACAAGATAGATTTTACAATTAGATGAATGTTTCTGCAGATATCCCCAAATACTTACCAACAACGTAATCACCGCAAAAATCAAACTAATTGTTAATATCGCTACTGGCAGACCAAAAAATATTTCCGAACTACAATCATATAAAACACGCTGCTCCATTTCCATCCCCCCACTTCGTTCCCAGAACATCTGCCGTTTTTGCTAAAATTCCCTCTAGTGAAAACTCTATTTTCCTGCTATAATTTTCTGGTCTATCTCACTTCTCCATCGCAAACTCAATTATAATCTGATCTCCAGAGTTTAATAAAATATCCAATGTATATTGCCCTTTGTCTATATCTTCTTTTAAATCAGAGTTGTAAATGTATTTGCCTTTGCCCCACGCTTTTTTATGTGTGATGCTAAAATAGTTAAACCGATCAATGCAAAAATCACAGCTTTTATTTTCAGGAGTTTTTAGCATAAATATTATTTTTTCTTCTTCATAATTGACGGTAATATTTCCAATTTCATAATCATGAGCACCTGAATTTTTAAATACATCCAACTTGTGCATATCCCAATCAGCTCCTAAAAATTATATTTTCACCAATTAATGCTCAATGTTCCTTCAGCCAAATATTTTCTCCGTCTTCTAATTCTATTTTAGTTGGCTCATGATATCTTGATAGTTCTATCAACATACCTGGCTTATAGTTATATGAAAAACTACTTTCGGCAATATGGCTAATTTTAAATGCACAAGCATAATATTCTCTATACCTGCTATCGTTTTCATCAAAATCATTACATGTTTCATAAATGGTATCAATAACTCCACTAACAATACACCCATCTTTCAAAGCTATTTTTAACCAAGTTCCATTCGGATAACGGTTTAAAACCTTTATTATATCGTCTACATCCAACAACATACTACCCTCCTGTCTATGATTTTAATTTTATAGATAAATTCATAATGTTATTCTATTACTATAGTATCATATTACCCTGGTTTCTTACAAATTTTTTCAATCGTCGCCTTGATTCTTTTTAGTGAATCTGCCAATGAAAACCCATCTCTCACCGAATCAGCGCACTTTCTAAAGTTGTAAGAGCAATAAAAAAAGCCGCCAGTCTTGTTGTTTTCACAACAAAACTGACAGCTCACAAATACAGTTTTGATTAAGCTAACATGGACAGTACAAATGTCAGCACCATAAAGGCAACTGCAAAAATTTTAGACCATGTTGCAAATTTGTCATCCATCCCTTTTTTACCGAAAAAGGTTTCTGCACCACCAGTAATTGCGCCGGATAAGCCAGCACTTTTACCAGACTGCAGTAAAACGGTAGCAATCAAACCAATGCACGAAATAACCTGCAAAATTGTTAACAGAATTGTCACTGTAAATCCTCCTTCATCAAATTCTACTCTACATATCTGTTTATTATAACGGATATGTTTAAAAATTACAATGAAAAATTCTTTTTTTAAGCAATTATATTTCTGTTTTTTAACAGCAATTTATGGTAGGTTATTTTTTTAAATTGTAAAAGCTTTTAATACCATTATAAACGGCTACTTCGTCCAGTTCTTCTTCAATACGCAGTAACTGGTTATATTTGGCTACACGGTCGCTTCTGGATGGTGCGCCGGTTTTAATCTGCCCAGCGTTGGTGGCTACAGCGATATCAGCGATGGTGGCATCTTCTGTTTCACCGGAACGATGGGAGATAACAGCAGTATAACCGGCCTGTTTTGCCATTTCTACTGCTTCTAAAGTTTCTGTCAGGGTACCAATCTGATTTACTTTTACCAGAATAGCGTTGGCTGTATCCTGATCAATCCCTTTGGATAAACGGCGGGTGTTGGTTACAAACAGGTCGTCGCCAACCAGCTGTACTTTTTTGCCCAGACGTTCGGTCATCATTTTCCAGCCTTCCCAGTCTTCTTCTGCCAGACCATCTTCGATAGAGATAACCGGATATTTAGCGCATAAATCTTCATAGAAATCTACCATTTCGGCTGCGGTTTTCTTTACACCTTCACCGGCCAGGTCGTAAACACCATCGTGATACAGTTCGGTAGAAGCAACGTCCAGCGCCAGGAATACATCTTTACCCGGTTCATAACCGGCAGCTTTAATCGCTTCTACGATAATAGCCAGTGCTTCTTCGTTGGAACCCAGGTTTGGCGCAAAACCACCTTCGTCACCAACAGCAGTGTTATAGCCTTTGCCTTTTAATACTTTTTTCAAACTATGGAATACTTCAGTGCCCATACGCAGTGCTTCACTGAAAGTTGGAGCGCCCAGAGGCATTACCATGAATTCCTGAATATCCACATTGTTATCGGCATGTTTCCCACCATTCAGAATGTTCATCATTGGAGATGGCAGAACTTTTGCGTTTGCACCGCCGATGTAGCGGTACAATGGCAGACCGGCAGATTCAGCAGCAGCTTTTGCCACAGCCAGAGATACGCCCAAAATTGCATTGGCGCCCAATTTGCCTTTGTTGTCTGTACCATCCAGTTCAATCAGGAATTTATCAATGCCGCTCTGATCAGCTGCATCAAAACTGCCAATCAGTCCCGGAGCAATCAGGGTATTAACATTATCTACTGCATTCAAAGTACCTTTACCTAAATAACGGCCTTTATCGCCATCACGCAATTCTACCGCTTCAAATGCACCGGTGGAAGCACCGGATGGTACAGCAGCCCGGCCAAATGCGCCATCTTCCAGATAAACATCTACTTCTACAGTTGGGTTGCCGCGAGAATCCAAAATCTCTCTGGCATATACATCAGTAATCATACTCATTGGGGGTTCCTCCTCTTTATATAAAAAAGATTTCAAAATTTATTGTCTCACTTTAAAAAAGTGGGAAATTGCCTATAGCGTGTTCCAAAAGCGTCGGACAAAACGAAAAACTAAAAAACAAAAATGAGATATTTTAAGCTAACAGGAATGATACTGCTGCTGTTTTTGCTATAAATGTGTTTATTTTCTAAATCGCACCCAGAACGCAAGAAAATTTTCGCAGAACAAGGCGGCTTTTAAAACGGCGAAGTGAGGCTATACAAAAAGTATGCGAACGAGCCGTTTTAAAAACAACGCAGTTATGCGGAAATTTAACAAGTCCGGATAAGACAAGTACCGGTCATTTCTTCCGGCTTCTCAATTCCCAACAAAGCCAATACCGTTGGCGCCACGTCCTGCAGGGAGCCGTCGGCTACCTGGCATGGTTGCGGAGTCATTGCGATGAACGGCACCGGATTGGCGGTATGAGCTGTATGAGGTGTTCCTTTTGCTGTATCCAGCATCTTCTCTGCATTGCCATGGTCCGCTGTAATCAGCAGAACACCACCTGCTTTTTTTACCGCTTCTGCCACTTCGCCAACGCATTGGTCTACTGTTTCCACTGCCTTGCAAGCAGCTTCCAATATCCCGGTATGACCGACCATATCCGTATTGGCAAAGTTCACTAACAAAAACGGATATTGGCCGCCTTCAATGGCTTGAACCAAGTTATCTTTTACAGCCATTGCACTCATTTCCGGCTGCAAATCATAAGTGGCTACTTTTGGTGACGGCACCAGCAATCTGTCTTCCAGCGGATTGGGTTCTTCCAGTCCGCCATTAAAAAAGAACGTCACATGAGCATATTTTTCAGTTTCTGCTACTCGGAACTGCTTCACACCATGGGCAGCCAATACCTGCCCCAATGTGTTGGTCAACTCCTGCGGCGGAAACGCTGTCATCACATCTAATCCTTCTTCATACTGGGTCATTGCTACAAAATGAACACCCAGATATTCTCTGGCAAATCCATCAAAGTTTTTATTCACAAAAGCCTTGGTAATTTCACGGGCGCGATCACCGCGGAAATTGAAAAAGATAACGCCATCTCCTTTGCCAATCACTGCAACCGGACTGCCATCGGCATGTTGGATTACTGTAGGCAATACAAATTCGTCGGTTTCACCTTTGTCATAAGATTGCTGAATGGCTTCTGCCGCGCTGCTTGCTGTCTGCCCCTGGCCTGCAGTCATAGCAAGATAGGCTTTTTCAACCCGCTCCCAGCGATTATCTCTATCCATTGCATAGTAACGGCCCGATACTGTGGCAATTTGACCAATTCCCAACTGCTGCAGTTTTTCTTCCAGCTCCTGCACAAATCCCAGCCCGGTGGCAGGGCCTACATCACGGCCATCTAAAAAGCAATGCACATAGACTTTGGTCAAACCTTTGGCCGCGGCCAGTTCCAACAAACCATATAAATGACTGCTGTGACTGTGCACGCCGCCCGGTGATACCAGACCCATCAAATGCAATGGCTTGTTTTGCTGCAAGCAATCCTCCATAACCTGCTGGAAGGCTTTGTTTTCTTGCAGCGTTTTTTCCCGCACAGCCTTATTAATTCTGGTCAGTTCCTGATACACGATTCTTCCTGCACCTAAATTCAAATGACCAACTTCCGAATTACCCTGCTGGCCTTCCGGCAGGCCTACAAACTCGCCGGAGCACAATAACTGACTATGTCCGCAGCTATTGAAAAGACGCTCCATGTTTGGCGTGTTTCCCTGAACGATAGCATTGCCCTCTGCTTGTTTACTGATACCCCAGCCATCCAGGATCATCAGCACAACGGGCGTTTGCTGCTTATCCACAACAATACCTCCTATGCAGTTTCATCATGATTCTGATATTTGAGCAACTGTAAAAAGCTGTCCACTTTTAAGCTTGCTCCGCCAACCAATGCACCATCAATATCAGGCTGCTGCATCAGTTCTTTGATATTTTCCGGCTTTACACTGCCGCCATACTGAAACCGCACGCAATCGGCAACAGCTTGTCCATACTGAGCAGCTATGGCTTCACGCAATGCGCCGATTACTAACTGGGCATCGGCAGCTGTGGCAGTTTGGCCTGTGCCAATGGCCCAAATTGGCTCATAGGCTACAATCAGAGTTTTCAACTGCGCTTCTGTCAATCCCTGCACAGCCGACAGCATCTGTCCGCTGCACACACTGATGGTCAGATTATTTTTGCGCTGCTCCAAATGCTCTCCCACGCACAAAACAGGCTGTATGCCGGCCTGATAAGCGGCCTGCACCTTTTGTTGGATCAATGGCCCATCCTCGCCAAAAATTTCACGGCGCTCAGAATGGCCCACAAGCACATATTGTATGCCTAATTCTTTGAGCATGGGCAAACTAACTTCACCGGTATAAGCACCCTCATCTACCGGATAAAAGTTTTGCGCACCAAAACCAACCGCACTGCCTGCCAGGTTTTCTGCCAATACATCCAATTGGGTGAATGGCGCACAGATAGCAGCATCTATTTTTTGCTGAACATGCTGCACTTGCGGCAAAAGCTGCTGACAAAACTGCGCTGCTTCTGCCCTTGTTTTATACATTTTCCAATTTGCTATAATAATGGGTTTCCGCAAAGAGATATACCCCCATTCAAAAATTATTTGTCTAACAATACTTCAATGCCCGGCAGTTTTTTACCTTCCAAAAATTCCAAAGATGCACCGCCGCCGGTAGAAATATGATTAATTTTATCGTTCAAACCCGCTTTTTCAATAGAAGCAACCGAATCGCCGCCGCCCACGATAGAATAAGCGCCGGAGGATGCCACAGCCTGCGCCACTGCGCCAGTACCCACTGCAAAAGCATCTACCTCAAATACGCCCATTGGGCCATTCCAGATCACAGTTTTGGCATCGGCCACTGCCTGTTGGTACAGTTTTACAGTTTCCGGCCCGATATCCAATGCCATTCTGTCGGCAGGAACCTGATCCACAGTTACAGTTTGAGCAGTTTCCGGCTGGTCAATCCCGGCAGCAACAGTCAAATCTACCGGAATCAGCAATTTCTTGCCCAACTTCTCAGCATGGTCCATGATTTCTAACGCCAACGCTGTTTTATCGTTTTCCACCAGAGAAGTGCCCATTTCATACCCTTTGGCTTTCAGGAATGTATTGGCCATACCGCCGCCAATCATCAGACAGTCCACTTTTTCCAACAGATTCTGTACAACACCGATTTTATCCGAAATTTTGGAACCGCCTACAATGGCTACAAAAGGATGCTCTGCTTCTTCCAGCGCTTTGCCCAGCACTGTGATTTCTTTATCCATCAAAAAGCCCATAACGCCCGGCAAAATATGTCCTACCCCTTCCGTAGAGCAATGAGCCCGATGGGCTGTGCCAAATGCATCGTTTACAAACACATCACCAAGCGCTGCCAGCTGTTTAGACAATTCTGGATCATTTTCTGTTTCTCCAGGTAAAAACCGTACATTTTCTAGCATTACAATGTCACCGTTCTGCATAGCAGCCACTGCTGCTTCTACATCCGGCCCTACTGTCTGATTCAGTTTTTTTACAGGCAAGCCTACCAATTGGGATAAACGCTCTGCCACCTTGTCCAAACGCAGCTCTTCTTTTACCTCACCCTTTGGTCTGCCCATGTGCGTCATGATAATAACCTTAGCGCCCTGTTCCACCAGATATTTTACAGTAGGAACACCGGCCTGTATTCTCACGTCATTGGTAATTTCTCCTGTTGTTTTACTTCTTGGTACATTAAAATCAACACGAATCAAAACCCGTTTTCCTGCAAGTGCCACATCTTGCATTGTTTTTTTGCTCATAGCTTTATCTCCATCCTCTCAGAATTCAATACTATTTTTATTATAAACATTTTTTCCAATGATTTCAACATGAAACTCACGCTTCTCGCATCTACACAACATTCATTTTTTATGCTATACTGGTAAAAAATTTACACTATATTTTAACAGGGAGGAGTTTTCATGCGAATTGAACAATTAGAAGCTTTTGTTGAAGTTGCCAGCTCTAAATCTATTAGTATCGCAGCTGAAAATTTATACATTACGCAACCTTCGTTAAGTCGCTCCATGAAACTATTAGAAGATGAACTGGGGTTAACTCTGTTTATCCGTTCATCCGATGGAGTACGTCTGACAGATTCGGGAAAATCGCTTCTGCCTGCTGTACAAAATATCCTATCTCAGTTAGACAGTCTGAAACAACAAGCGCTGGCTTTGACAGAAGTACAAAAACACCCCATACAGAGCCAACTCAAAATCTATACATTACATTCTGTAGCAGACAGTATTTTGGTATATGCTTTTGAAGAAATGCGGCAAGCGTTTCCTACAACCGAAATTACAATCAAAATTCCAGATAGCTCCGACCCATATCAATTACCCGATTTATCTGATTATGATCTTTATATTGGATTAAACATTGGCCATACCTTCGATCACGCACTCCAGAACAGTGATCTGCAGATGGAATCGGTTTTCATGGATAGCTTTTCTGTTGTAGTAAACAGACTCCATCCTCTGGCGAACCGTAAAATTGTGGCCATTGAAGACACGCTGGACTATAAACTGATTCTGCACAACTATGACTTTACCATTGAAGAATTCTATAAACAAATTATTACTGTGCCGGAGAAAAAGCTGGATATTACTTTACGCAGCAATAATTCCCGCGTAATTACACAGTTACTGCTATCATCAAATAATATTTTAATTACCAATAACATTATGGCTGCTGTCGATTATGCGCCAAATACGGATTTAATGGTAATTCCGCTGCGCAATTTTAAATATCACTGTTTTTGTCTGTATCATCAAGATACTGCCCAGTTGCCACTTATCCAAGGAATCATTAAAATTTTGCAAGACACACGTTTAAAATTATCTTTAAATTCTCCAAACGCAATCTAAAATAAAAGGGGCTGCAAAAAACAATTTCTCGTTTTTTCACAGCCTCTTTTATAAAATTACTACTTATTCAGTTCTTCTAAGTTTACACCACTGGTGCTCTTACCGAATACACCGATAGCAATAGCAACAATTATATAGAATGCAGCCAGAACCATATAGGCTTTGGAGAAGCCTAATCCTGCATATAATGCTGGGAATACGCTCATCATTACAATATTGAAGATACGGCCAATTGCAGTTACCACGCCAACTGCCGCATTTCTGATTTTAGTTGGATACATTTCTGGTGCATAAGCATTTAAAATAATTAACGCTGTCTGGCTCAGTGCGGAGAATACAACCGCTGCCACACACATAATGGTGAAGCTGTCAGCGTAGGAATACATGACAACGCAACCAACCAGTACAACTGCGCAACCTGCAATTGGAACCTTACGTCCGCCCCAGTCAGCAATAACAGAGGCTACAACTGGACCAAAGAACATCCCGATAGATAACAATGAAGTTAATTTCAAACCTTCTTCCATGGAGAATCCTCTGTCTACCAGAATGGTAGACGCAAAGTTTACAAACAATAAACCAGCAGAAATAACCAGAGAATAAGCAACGATTAACATAATTGTGGTTTTTAAAGATTTCTTTGCAAACAGTTCGCGGAATACTACACCAACAGGAATTTTGTTGTCTTTTACAACAGCTTTGCTCAGATCTGCTTTATATTCAGGACCAGCAATAGCTTCTACAACTTCTTCTGCTTCTTTGATTCTGCCACGCTGCACTAACCAACGTGGAGATTCTTTTAACCATGCAGCACCAAAGAATACAATCAATAAACCTACAGAACCCAGAGCATAAACGATTCTCCAGTGTTCACCGCCCATTGGCAGGATAATGTTACACAGGAAAGCAATTGCAGGAATCCCCAGAAAACCTACGGTAGTAGCAATCCCAAAGTATCTGCCACGTCCTTTAGATGGCAGCATTTCCATCATATAAGAAGGGGCTACAATCAATACACCGGAAATACCTACGCCTGTTAAGACACGCATAACTGTAAAAATTTCCGGATTTGGCGCCAAACCATTTAATAAAGAACCGGCAGAAAAAATAAATGCCGAAACTAATAATGTTTTCTTACGACCAATCATGTCAGAAACAAGACCAAACACAAATGTACCCACTAACATACCCATGGCAAACAAAGAATTGATAAAGCCAATCTGCTGAATGGACAGCCCCCAGTATTCACGCAATACTGGCGCAATAAAAGAGAAGTTGTAGTTATCTGCCTGTTCAAATACCATTGCAATGGCGATGATAACAATTAACCGGATGTGCGCTTTACTTAGCGGCACATCGTCAAAGAAGTTAGAAATTACTTTACGCTCTGCCATCTTTCATACCCCCAAAATAACTTATATCCATATTAATTTAAGTATAAAAATAATTACTGTTATATTTGTGGATTGCACAGAGAGAAATGTCCCCCTGTACATCCACATTTTATTTGCAATTTAGAATTTTATTACTGTTTGAATGCCTAATTAAACAGCTTCATGTTCAGTACGAGCAATAATTTCATCCTGCAATTCAGGAGAAAGTTCTGTAAAGTAAGCACTATAACCAGCCACACGTACCACCAGATTTCTATATTTATCAGGTTCTTTTTTAGCAGATTGCAAGGTTTCCTGGTTAATAATATTAAACTGGATATGGTTAATTTTCAAATCACACCAGCTGCGAACCAAACTCATCATACGTCTGGTCCCTTCTTCACCAGCTACTGTGCCAGGGCTCAGTTTCATATTTAACAGACGAGCCTGACGGTTACGGATACCTCTTGTTTTTGTTTTTGCATTAGATGCCAATAAACCAGTTGGGCCATGAGTATCGCAGCCGTGAGTTGCGCCAGTACCTTCCGATAATGGAGTGGTTGCTTTACGACCGTTTGGTGTAGCACCAACAATTTTACCCAGTGCAATGTGCAGAGTAATTGGCAGGAACCGCAGAGAAATGACTTCGCCTGGCTGGTCTACCTGAGTTTCCAGATATTCGCAGTGGAAACTTTCAATATCCTTCGCAAAATTATCTACATAAGGATCGTCATTGCCGTATTTTGGTGCATTCAGGCACAACTGCTGAATCACTTCATAGCCTTCAAAGTCTGCATCCAGTGCTTTAATCAATTCATCCATTGTAAACCGTTTTTCTTCGTAAACTAATTTTTTGATTGCTGCCATAGAATCTGCAAAAGTACCCAAGCCACAGATATCTACAAATGCTTCACGCATACCGCCGGTTACATTACCGTGCAGGTCTTCACACTGTTCATACGCCAAGTCATGCAGCATAGAGGTGAATGGACATGCCAGATATTTAGGGAATACCACGTCCAGCGCTCTCTGCTGAACCAGAGCCTGTTTTTCCATATAAATGTGCTGTTCTTTATATGCTTCATAGAATTCTTCAAATGTTTTAAAATCTCTTGGATCTCCTGTTTCCAGACCCATTAAAGTATCGCCGTATTTTGGTACACGGCCATTGTGCAGTACCATTTCCAGTACAGAACCAGCGTTGACAACGCCGCCTGGATGAATGTAGGTTTCAAAGTTTGGCA
>USPE01000025.1 GCA_900556545.1 uncultured Peptococcaceae bacterium
GGCGGTGTAAAAAATATCGAATTAAGCGAAGCTGACGGCGAACTGGGTCTGGACGATACCCCAATCGACGCTGTAAACTCTCCAATTACAGAAGCACATGGCTGGGCTGCTGAACTGCCTGCTGGCGCTTTGGAATTCACCACTGTTGTTGGCAACGGTTATGTAAGAAGACCTTCCTTAATCCTGAAAAATGAAAATGGCGAATATGACACCATCGCTATCTATGCCAATAAAAAAGCAGATGCACCTCTGGTTACCATTTCTAAAGACGAACCAATGAAGGACTTCCAGGAAGAAGAACCTGCAGAAGATAAAAAAGTATTGTGTATCCGCACCATTCACATGGAAGAAATCGCTGCTGACGGTTCCCATGTAAAATTCAAACTGGGTACTGCTTCTGACAGCACCAACAATACCTTATGGCATCCGGCAGCATTCAATGATGAAATCATCAGCAATGTTGGCTTACTGCCATCAGTACCAGCCAGCGGCTCCGGTACTCCTGAAACAGCTAAAAACTGGATGATTGCCGGTTGGGAACGCTGCTGCGATTATCAGGCTAAAGCACTGAACTACTGCGCTACAGAAGGCGGCTTTGATGTAATCTACAGCCACATTCATAACGTAGACCAGATGGGTCATAAATTCTGGCACCATGCAAAACCACGTGCTAACACACCGGAAGCTATTGAACGGGCTGAAGGCTACCAGGATGCTATTCTGGAAGTGTATCGCCAGACTGACCGTTACCTGGGACAGTTTCTGCACCTGTTGGACAAAGACTGGTCTGTATTTATCATGAGTGACCATGGCTTGATGGTTATGGAAGAAGAACATCCACCACTGATTGGGGACGCTTTCGGCTGCAACGTACGTGTACTGGAAGAACTGGGCTTCACTGCTCTGAAACATGATGAAAATGGCAACGCTCTGAAAGAAATTGACTGGGAAAATACAAAAGCAGTAGCTACCCGCGGCGGTCACATCTACATCAACCTGAAAGGCCGTAACCCACATGGTATTGTAGATCCAGCTGACAAATACGCTGTAGAAGAAGAAATCATCAAAGCATTGTATCACTATGAATATATGGGCAAACGGGCTATCAGCTTAGCTCTGCGCAACAAAGATGCCAAAGTTCTGGGTATGTATGGTCCGGAATGCGGTGACGTGGTTTACTTCCTGGCAGAAGGCTTCAACCGTCTGCATGGCGATTCTCTGGCTACCACCAACGGTTACTGGGGTACCACCGTATCTCCAATCGTCATCTTCTCCGGTAAAGGCTTTAAACAGGGCGTTACCATTGACCGTATCATTCAGCAGGTTGACTTTGCTGCTACAATCGCTGCCGTTGGCGGTGTAAGAATGCCTCGTGACTGCGAAGGCGCACCGGTTTACCCGGCATTTGCAGAAGAATTTTAAGTATCTGCTCATACGTAACCACTTTTCCTGAATTAAAATAATGCCGCAGAGCAATTATATGGATTTTTAATATAATTGCTCTGTTTTTTTTGCCTGTCATTCCGGTACGGCATTACCAAAACACAGATTCCAATACATACAAGACATATTAAATACCTGATAAAAAACTCAAAAAATTTATTAAGAAAGGATTCTCATTATATGGATAGCAAACTTTTTTTCAAAAAATATAATCTACTATTTCACGCAGCTATTATGGTTGCTCTTATGCTGGTGATTGGGAATCTACCCGCACCTGCACCAATTACATCGCTGGGTATGCGTTTATTGGGAATTTTTGCAGGCGTCCTCTATGGCTGGACAACCTGCGGTTTGCTCTGGACCAGTCTGCTGGGTATGTGCGCATTAAATTTTTCCGGTCTTTATACCAAATTATCTGAATTCTGGACCATCAGCTTCGGCAGTGAAACCATTGTGTTTATCATGTTTTTATTTGTCTTTACCGCTGTCTTAGAAGAAGTGGGCTTAATCAAATTCTTAGCCAATTTGTTAATCAGCTTTAAATTTTTAAATAACAAGCCCTGGCTGTTTATCGGTTTTACTATGATCGCCTGCTGCATCTGCGCCAGCATTAACGCCTTTGCCACCATCATCATCTTTTGGGAGATTACCTATATTTTGGCCGATCGCTTTGGCTTTAAACCTTTTGATAAATGCATCACTTTAATTTTAATCGGCATTGTTGTATGCGCCACCTGGGGCGGCGTGATCATGCCTTATCATCCTGCGCCGCTGGTGCTCATCGGCACCTATCAGACATTAACCGGTGAAGTCATCGACTTTTTCCAATACGTTTGCTTCACATTCCCGCTGGCTATGCTGGTTTGTATCTTTTATACTCTGGTCTGCCGTTTTATTTTCCGTCCGGACTTAAAGGAATTAAAAAATATCAACGTCAGCTTTGTAGATCAGGAAGCTTTACAGCTGGATTTTAAACAGAAACTGGTATTGGGTTTCCTGCTTGTCTTTATCTTTATGATTTTAGGCCCCAGCATTTTGCCAAAGGAATGGCTGCTGACCCAATGGATCAAAGGACTGGGCTTCTCCGGCTCCACCATTTTGCTGATAATTGCATTATGCCTGATTAAAATTGACGGCGATCCTGTTTTAAATTTCAAAAAGGCGGCCAATGCCGGCATGAACTGGGAAGTGTTATTTACACTGTCCTTTATCATCCCCTTCGCAGGAATTTTAACTTCCGACCCAACCGGTATCAAAGACTTTATCCTGATTTCGGTACAGCCTGTTCTGGAAGGATTATCTCCTATCGCTTTTATGGTAGTTGCTCTGTTGATTGCTGCCATTTTAACCAACTTTGCCAACAACATTGTTATCGAAGCAATTTTTGTAACATTGATGGTCAGCTTTATTCCGCAGTTGGGCTTACCTTTGCTGCCATGCGTAATGGCCTTGCTGGTGGCTGCCAATCTGTCTATTGCCACACCGGTGGCCTCTCCGGTAGCGACTATGATGTTTTCCAACATCAAATGGATGAAAACCAAGGATATCTACCGCTATTCGGTTATCAGCCTGGTTTTCTTGATTGTGATCATACTGCCGATCGGTTGGCTGTGGGCCAATATTATTTTCTGATGAACTGATTGATTAAATGAACAACAAAAAACAGCAGCGTGCAAATCTATTTTTGCATACTGCTGTTTTCTATTTACAGTTCATCGGGCAATATCTGTTGCAGCGTCCACACGCTGCTCTGGACATTTCTTAGCCTGTCCATCTTAGTCAGACTGCGTCTGCCACGATTAGGACAGTCAGCAGAAATCTCCATCCAGAGGTGGACTTTCTGCAAAGAGATTGCCCTCTTAGCGATTCTGACAAATACTATTATCAATTTATGCTTTTTATACTTATGCTTTTTCCCGTCCATAACTGCATTGGGACAGCAATTTTAATAAATTTTTCATCACAATATCTTCTGCTGCATCTTTGTGGTAGAGAATATAAGCCTGCGCCCGACATTCTTCCTGAAAGGGAATGGCGCGTAAATTATTTTGCTGCGCCTGCTGGGATGTGCAGGCCGTCCAAAGATGATTCTGCCACAGCAAATCCAGAAAAATGGTCACATTATCTACTACATGCTGAATACTCGGTTTTCCATGTTTGCACAACAGTTCATAAATGAAATTTTCTTCTAATTCTACCTGAGAAAACAGCACCAGTTTTTTCTTCAACAACTCCTGCATAGGAATCACCGCAAGCTGCTGCGCTTGCGGATTATCCTCTGTGGTAGCAGCAAATATAGGCATTCGCACAAACGGCTGCAAAACTAAATTTTCGGGCAGCTCAATCTCCAGTTGCTCCATTGTATTGGCTGTTATTAAAAGACTCACAGCTTTTATATCCTGTTCCTGCGCCTTAATCATATCAGCTTTACTGCGCGTCAAGAAATTGACACTAACATAGGGAAACCGCTCCCGAAACTGATTCATCACCGATACCAGCGTATGCGAGCCAATGATACCACTGCAGTAAATATCTACACTGTCCACAATCTGGCTGTAATACTGCTTGCTGGGATACAGATAAGGACTTTCCATGCGGTCTGCAATCTCCAGCAGGGCGCGGGCTTCTTTTAAGAAAAAGGCGCCATCCTCCGTTACATGAACACCCTTAGGCGAGCGTTCAAAAATGGTGATATCATAGTAATGCTCAATGTTGCGAATCATACTGCTCAGGTTTTGCTGTTTCATGTGCAGCAGCTCCGCCGCCTGCCGAATAGAACCGCAATCCTCCACAACCAGTAAGTATTTATAATAATCTGTGTTCAAAATCACCAGTTCCCTTCCTACTATTTCTCATTCTATTATAAAGAACTTTCCTGTATAAAACAATATGCTACATGAAATTGTAGATAGCGAATGGAAAAGTTGACAAAGTTTTCAGGACTACTCAAAAGAAAAACTAATATATAAAATAATCATATCAAGTTGGCGGTTGTCAAGGTACCTGGCAATCACCACACAATTTCCGGTTTTGGATTTATTTCATGTTATCAAATCAAATTACAAGAAAGGGGCATATTTTTATGTCATCACAAGCGACCAATAACAACGCTCGTACCAAATTTTATATTCATTGCGCTATCATGTTTGCACTGATGTTCATTGTCAGCAAACTTCCACCCTTTGGTGATATCACGCCATTAGGGATGCAGGTTCTCGGTATCTTTGCCGGAGTCATCTACGCCTGGTGTTTTTTAGGATTCCTCTGGCCCAGCTTATTGGCTATGATTTTACTGGGCTGTACTGAATACTGTACAGTAAAAGAATCGTTCTCCGCAGGTATGGGGAATGACACCATTATCACATTGTTCTGCTTATTTACCTTTGCAGCTTATATGGAAGAAAGCGGCTTGAGCCGTTATATCGCCAACTGGTTTATCAGCCGTAAAGCCGGGGAAGGCCGTCCATGGATGTTTACCTTCTTAATCTTGCTGGCAACCTATGTGCTGTCTTCCTTTGTAAGCCTGTATGCTACCATCGTTGTAATGTGGGGGATCTTTTATAATGTATGTGAAACCATCGGCATTGAAAAGAAAAGCAGCTACTCAACTTTAATGATTTGCGGCATCGCTATGGTTTCCTCTATCACAAGTTTGTTGTTCCCATTTAAAGTATTCAGCCAGGTTGTTTACGGTTTGGTAGTCAAAGCCACCGGTATGGCCTTAACAATCGAGTTTATTCCATGGTTTGTATATAACTTTGTATTGAGCGCCAGCATGACTATCTTATTCTTACTGGTAGCGCGGTTTATTGTCCGTCCTGATGTTAGCTTAGTAAAAGAAGCCGGTAAAAAATATGCGCATCTGCGCAATCAAAAAATGAACGGTGAAGAAAAGATTGCCTTTGTAGTTCTGGTTCTTTTCATCATCTCCCAGTTGATTCCAAGCTTTATGCCTAAAACAATCCCATTTGTTGCGTTGTTAAACAACTTAGGCGTGTTGGGCTGTACCGCTATTGCGCTGGTGGCAATTGCAGTGATGCGCCACAAAGACGGCAATCCGGTGGGACATTTGGGCAACTTAATCCGCAAAGGTGTAAACTGGGATATCGTAATTATGATGGCCGCTACCATGCCGCTCAGCGCTGCACTGGAATCAGAAAAAACAGGCATCTTGACCACCATCGTTTCCTGGATGACCGTAACCTTCAGCGATGTAAGCCCAACTGTGTTCCTGTTTATCGTCGTAATCCTGTTCCTGGTAGCAACACAGTTGTTCCACAATGTAGTATTGATGATGATCTTTATTCCAATGCTGGCAAAATTGGGCTTGGCTTACGATATTCATCCGTTTATCATTGGTAATCTGGTATACTTCTGTTCTCAGTCCGCATTCCTGCTGCCGGCATCTTCCGGCCCTGCTGCCATGGTTTACGGAAACGAATGGGTGGCTTCAAACAAAGCATACTTCTATAATACTTTAATTATTCTGTTAATTGCAGCAATCCTGATGATTGTGGGTGTTCCACTGGCGCAGATGCTGTTCCATTTCTAATCACACACATACTGCCAAAAAGCCTGTTCCAACACGAACAGGCTTTTTTACTGGCAATACACTTATAAACCACAGTAAAAATCTGCAATGGACAATGCCAGCTGTATCAAAAAGATAGCCTGTGACATATGGGGTGAACCATTTGTGACGAGTTGGTGACGATTTGGTGAAGTATTTTTGTGTCAACCAATAGGGTGGTGCAACATATGAACCTTTTTCCGGAAACTTTTTTGAAAACAAACAAAAAATAAAAATTAAGATAAAAATCCGGAAAAAGTCGTCACCTCGTCACCAAACAGTACAACAAAAAAGAGTCAGTACGCTCCAGGGATGTATTCATTCCTCGTCGCCGGAATTTCTATAGCAGAACCAAGCCGGCAGTCAAGGGCAACGCCGCTAACGCGGTGCTGGGCACCCTTGATTGACGGCTTTTTGTTCTGCTGAAATCCGTTTGCGCGACGGGGATGAAACCATTCCTTAGAGCCAAAAGATAGAAACAACATGTTTTAGCCATGTTTTTCATAACTTTATCCATGAGATAAGCCCCCATACCTTTGCCCACTCAACGCGCTCCTTCAAAAGTTTTCAACTTGTAAGTCTAAAACTTCATAGTTTTAAAAAGTTTTTAATATACAAGTCCAAAACTTTATTATTTTGCAAAGTTTTCAACTTCCAAGTCCAAAACTATTGATTTCATTTTATTTATGGGTATAATGGATATAATAGAAGCAAAAGAAGGAGGTATGCAATGATGTCTGAACTCATTAATCGTCCAGAGTATTTAGCACAATTATTGCAACATAAAGACGTAGATCTGGTTAAGATTGTTACTGGTATCCGCAGATGCGGAAAATCCTCATTGCTCAACTTGTTTCATCAATATTTACTCCAAAACAATGTACCCGATTCTAACATTATTCACATGAATTTAGAGTCTTTACGTTACCGTGATTTAACAGATTATCTTGCTTTTTATGATTATGTCAGCAGTTTGATTCCTGCTGCCGGAAAAACATATCTTATTTTTGACGAATTGCAAGTAGTCGCCCACTGGGAAAAAACCATCGAATCCTTCCGGCTGGATTTTGATGTGGATATTTATATTACCGGCTCCAATGCCTATCTGCTTTCTACCGAATTCTCCACGTTACTGTCCGGAAGGTATGTAGAAATTCGTATGTTGCCCTTATCCTTTAAAGAATTTCTCACCTTCTATGAATTCCAAATACCGATTACAATAGAAGAAAAATTTCAGAAATATTTACAGTTTGGCGGTATGCCAATCCTCAGAGAGTATCATTTTGACGAAGCAAGAAGCAACCAGGCTTTGGAAGGCATCTATTCTACCGTTGTATTGCGGGATATTTTGCAGCGCAATCATTTAACGGACCAGGTTATGCTGCAAAAAATTATGCTGTTCCTTTGCTCCAACATTGGAAGCATCACTTCGCCAAGTAATATCGGAAACGTACTGGCCAACGAGGGAGATATACAGCGCAGCAAAGGGAAAAATATCGCAGGAAAAACCGTAGAAAAATATATCACCATGCTCCAAAACGCCTTTATTTTTTACCCGGTGGGACGCTATGATGTAAAGGGAAAACAGCTCTTAAAAACGCTGCGTAAAAATTATATTATCGATATGGGCTTTCGCAATATGCTGCTTGGCTATCGAGATGCCGACCGTGGTCATATTATCGAAAATATTGTATTTTTGGAGTTGCTCCGACGGGACTATCGTGTTTATATCGGAAAAATCGGTGAAACAGAAATCGACTTTATTGCAGAAAAACCAGACGATAAGCTCTATATTCAGGTTACAGAAAGTATGCAGTCCCCGGAAACCCGTGAACGGGAACTTCGTCCGCTGCGCATGATACAAGACAATTATGAAAAAATAGTTCTGTCTATGGACAGAGATTTTATAAAATCCTACGACGGAATCAAATCTCTAAATGTCATCGACTGGCTGCTGTCATAAGCACAAAGAAGGACTTTCCCACTTAAACATTGATGAGTGAGAAAGTCCTTCTTTATTTATAAAGTTTATAAACCCTTTGCTGCAAAAACTTGCGCTGCTTGGCTATAGTGTTTTCAATGATTCTTTTAACATGGCAATAAACTGCTGGCTCAATGGCTGCAATGGCTGATCTTTTTTGTAAACGATCCCCACTGTCACTTTAATGGCTTCTTTTACAGGAATCAATTTACAAAAAGAAGCTTTTTCCTGCTTTGACTGCATGATTTTGCTATTCAAACAGAACATGAGATGATTGCGGTTCTGCACCAGATCCATCAAAAATGCAGCACTGTTTGTCCGTATCAGCTGCGGTTCATCTGTATATTTTTTTAAGAATAACTCATGCCAGCAGGTTTCATTAAATGAATTAAAGATAGCTACTTTATGATTTAAAATGGTTCGCAGCGGTATACTGCTTTTCTGCGCCAACGGCGAAGTTTGGGGCACTCCGATCATTAAACGATCCGAACCGATTTTATCAACAGCAAGCCCATCTTGTTTCAGCCTGCTCTGTATCTGAGGATTTTTCAAAAAATCATCAACGATACAAAATACGCCAAATTCGGAACGTCCGCGCTGCACAGCGGTAATAATGTCTAAAAAATCAAATTCTTTAATGGAAAAGGCGCAGTTGGGAAATCGTTGATAAAATTGATGCATTGTTTTTGTAATCAGGCTTTTGCTGATTTCCAGCGTGGTGCAGAGTTCAATCAACCCTTCTGTTTCATCAACAGATGCTTTTTTATAGGGCTGCAATTGCTGTTGCATTTGCGCAATTTGTTCTTCTATCTGTAAAAAATTTTTTTGCGCCACTTTCCCTGCCTCCGTCAGCTGAATACCTTGCTTAGAGCGATTCAGCAAGGTAACTTCCAGTTCTTCTTCCAGCTTGGAGATGGCTGTACTGACTGCGGGCTGGGTCAAAAAATTTTTTTCGGCAACCTGCAGCATGGAGCCGGTTTCTGCCGCCTCTAAGAAATATTTTATCTGTTCACTGCGCATAAAAGAACCTCCTCTGCGCCACACCGACGTTTTTTCTCAGTGTAACACAGAGGAGGCAATACAGTAAAGTGTTATGACAGATAAAGCTTCTTTGGTCAGATTGCCATATTGTCAGAAAACCCTTATTTTAATGCCTGATATAATACGCCGCCTTCTACACCGTTTGGCATTTCCATACCGTATAAATGACACAGGGTTGGTGTTACGTCTACTTCCTGCACATCGCGAGGAATGATGTAATTTTCTTTAATGCCGGGGCCAGCCATCATAAATGTACATTTCAGCGAGGTGCCTAAAATTTCGCAGTTGCTGAAGGAATTGCCCTGGTCGCGGGTGAATTTTGGTTCCAGAATAAAGAAGATATCGCCCAGGTTTTCTGCGCAGGCATCGTTTAAACCCAATACGGCTGCCTCACTGCGGCGCAATGCGCAGCTGATTACCCGTTCGCCATGAACAGGGTCGCGATAAGCATACAGGTCACTGATAATCTGCGTTACCAAATCGTCCATATCTTCCGGTTCTACAATCCCTTCCGGGTCACGGCCTTTTAAGTTGACGTAAATATAGCTGCTGCGCTGGGCAATGGCTGTGGTATTGGCCCAGTCTACTTCCAGATGGCCATTGACTGTCTTTGTTTTGGTGTAGCCCAGCTCCTGCATCAAGCCTACGTTTAAGCCCCAGGCATCACCAATCTGCGGTGTGTCATAGTCGGGATATTTTATCAAACCGCCATGGTCAGACACTACAATAACAGAAACACCTTTGTCCAGCCATTTTAAAGCGCGGCCAACATAGTTGTCGGCCATGGTGTAAAACCGATTTAGACATTCAATATGGAATTCATGGTTCTCAAACTGCGGCAGAATACGATCTAAATACATATGGTTGGCAAAGTCAATGATATGCAAACCATGGAACGCAGCATCCCATTCTCTGGTATCCAGCAAATAGTCGATGGTATCCATGCACCAGGTAAAGGATTTGTCTGCGCAGTCAGCCATAACTGCCAGTTTTTCCGGGTCATCATGGGACATGGAGGACAGCATCAGCGGCGCACCAAATTTATCAAACAATTCTTTCTTTAAACCAGCCGGAGATACATAGCTGTCATCATCCACCCGCACAGCATAGCTGTAATACATTTTTAATGCGCTGCCGTCTTCAGCCAATGACATCACTTTGATATAATAGCCTACTTCCATGGCAAGATTGCCCATGTGGAATGTATCGCGCACATCGTCTATCCAGTTGCCTACGGTAGCTTCGCCCAGCAGCTTGGTCTGTTTTTTATCGGTATAAATCTGAACGCGGTTATAGGTTTTGCCATCGTCAGCCAAAATCAAAACAGGACGGCGAGTGCGGCCGGAATTGATTAAAATAACGGTTTCTTTGGCATCTGCCGGCGCATTAGCCCAGCCGGTTGCCGGTTTAATAGGCGCTTTTACAATATCATGTTTTGGCGCAATGTTGTCATCTTCCCCGCCGGTTTCTCCGATAATTTCTGTCCGTTCGCCGGGCATACGAGGCTTGAATTCCAAATCCTGCACTTCTTCGGTTACAAAGCATTCATTACCGCTGTCATTGTTATCATGGTCAATAAACTGGGCAGGGAAATCACCTTCGGTACATTCAATTAGTTTTTCAAAATCAACTTTCCCTGCCAAGAATGGATGTACGCCGGAACCATCAATCATTGTGAGATTTTCGGTGCTTCTTGGCGGCCAGGAAGTAGGCCAGCCGTAAACAATAGTTTTTTTACCTGCCGCGGCAAAGGTATCCCAGGCATAATCCACTTTGCATAGATTAGAATTAAAGCCCAGAGATAATTTATTTAATGGATCACCAATTTTGTGATTCCAGAAATCGGTAATACCATGGGTGCCGGGCCATGCTCCTGTTGCCAGTGTACACCAGCTTGGTGGTGTGTAAGCAGGCAGTACGCCCATCATGCCCATATCTTTGGTGGTAGTACCTCTTTTTAAGAATTTTTCAATATTAGGCAGCTTTCCTTCTGCCAGCAATTTTTTGGTATACAATGGGTCCATACCATCGATACCCAACATCATCACTTTTTTGGCTGCGCCATATCCTTTTTGCATTGTCAAACGACTCCTCTCAATGATTGTTTTTGGATTTGTTTTCCTTATGGCCCTATTGTACCGCCCTGCTGCCCTTTGCGGAACTACCAGAAGATTAGAGAAAAGTCTCATTCGTTCAAAATAAAACTTTGAACAATTCCTACTTGCGCTTTTGTCTTATTTGTATTATAATATATAATACAAATAAGACAAAAGGAGGTAAATACGATGTTGTTACATCTCAATTTTGAAAGCGATACTCCTATCTATCAGCAAATCCGCAACCAGATCGTAATGGGGATTGCCGACGGCAAGCTACCAGCCGGTCAAAAACTGCCGACGGTTCGAGCTTTGTCAGAAGAATGCGGTATTAATATGATGACCGTCAGCAAAGCCTATCAACTGCTAAAACAGGAAGGCTATATCCATACAGACCGCCGCAGCGGCGCTACGGTATGTCAGCAGCATAATCATTCCGGGCCAAAGCAGGAAACCATTGACGGTCTGCGGTTGCGGTTGAGTGAACTGCGGTTAGCGGGATTGCAAAAAGAAGATGCGCTGGCGCTTTGTCGACAGCTTTATGAGGAGGGAGAACAATGAAAACAAATTTTATCCTGTGGGGCTGCGTGATCTGGCTGCCCATTTTAATGTATGTGCTGCTGAAAAATGAAACAAAATTCAAAAAAAATATCACCATCGGCGTTACACTCCCACAAGAAGGGCGTACCGACAGTCAAGTAGTTGCAGCGCTTAATCGCTTAAAAAAACAGCTGTTGTGGATTTGCATCGGTTTAATATTGATTGCTGTTCCCTGCATGTTTATTCCCCAAACAGGCACAGCCATGACTGTGTATATGATTTGGATTGATGCTTGCATTGTGTTGCCCTATCTGCCATATATCCGCTGCAACAAAGCACTGCGGCAGATTAAACAGGACAGAGGCTGGCAGCAAAACAACGGCGCACAACAGGCCACCATTGACCTGACTGCTGCTGCACACTCATATAGATGGCTCTCCCCGTGGTTATTTACACTGCCGTTGGCAATTGCGCTGCTGCCTCTGCCTTTTGACCCGGACCAGGCACTGATATACATCGTTGACACTGTTTCTGTGTTCTTGTGCTGGTTTGGTTATCGTTATCTGTACCGTAATCGAGCAGAAGTAGTCGATGAAAATATGGCTGTCACTGAAACACTAACCCGTATTCGCCGTTACAACTGGGGCAAATGCTGGTTAATCATCGCCTGGTTTTTAGCATTGTTAAATATCATCATTTGGCTGGGGCAATCTTATTTCTGGCTGACTATGGCCGGTACACTGCTGCTGGCTTTCGGCATCACCATTGTCCTTATTGGCGTGGAATTTCGTACTCGTACCATGCAGGAACGATTAACCGCCGACAGTGGTATTGATTTTTATGTAGATGAGGACGATAAATGGCTCTGGGGTATTTTCTATTACAATCCGCACGATAATCGCCTGATTATTAATAATCGCGTGGGTATGAACACCACCATCAATTTGGCCAAACGCTCCGGTAAAATTTTTATGGCCGCCACTGCATTGATGCTGCTGGCTCTGCCGTTGCTAGGTGTGTGGATGGATCACTTGGAAACCACACCGGTGTCACTAACTGTCACAGATGCCGCAGTCATTGCTATACACACCGGCAATGAGTATGAAATTCCATTGGACACCATCACCCAGGTGGAATATATAGACGCCCTTCCTTCTATTCGCCGTGTCGCCGGTACTGGCATGGATACCGTGCAAAAAGGCAACTACAAAACACCATGGGGCAGCGCCCGCGTTTGCCTTGATCCACGCACCGGCCCATATCTGCACATCGTCACCGCTGACAGCAAGCACTATCTGCTGGGCAGCAGCGATAGTGCAGAAACGGAAAGCGTGTATGCAGCATTAACGTTGCGGTAATTGTCTTTTATCACGATATATCAGAGAAGCTGTATCCTCCCTTATAAGGGCTAGGGTTCAGCTTCTTTTTTATAATGGGCTTACATAGTTTTTCAGATATATTACTTAAAAATAAACAAATTTTTGGGGACTATCGGTAAAATTGAACGGATCTTATAATAAAGTTATAAAAGAAAAAAATACCTATCTATTTTAAGGAGGTCGTTGACATGGAAGATTTATATCATGCCGAAAACAGATTGGAGGCGTTAAAGCAACGGGCAAACCGCTGCCGCTGCAAATACTGCGGTCAGCCTCTGACATTAAAACGAATTATGTTCAGCGATCATACCGATGCCCGCATTGAAATTTACTGCGACCACTGCGAGCGCATCGAGTACGGTATCGAACCGGAGATTTATCAGAGTGCCAAAAATTTTGTGGAAAATCTGGAGTTTAATTATTATCCTGACCTGGATCAAAACGAAAAGACACATCGTATGAATATTGCCAAAGTGGCTGAAATCATTGCCTGGGGATATAAAAGCGCCGGTCTGCTGAATGAAGACGGGTTCAAGATTCCGTTACATTGTGTGGATCATACGCTGGAGCAATGTCTGGTGATTACAGAAAAAGAGCTTCTGGCAGAAACGGAGGAGCAATGATGAATGACACTATCATTCAAGCCAGCAATCTCTGTATGCAGTCTGGAAAAAAGTTTCTGCTCCGCAATATCAACTGGACTGTAAAGGCGGGAGAACACTGGCTGGTGTTTGGGATGAACGGCAGCGGCAAAACCACACTGCTCAGCGCAGTTGCCGGTTTTAAATGCCCTACAAAAGGCACATTGGAAGTACTTGGCCACACCTACAATAACGAAAATATCTTTGCTTTACGCAAAAAGGTGGGCTGGGTAAGCAGCTCTTTTTTTGATGTGTATTTATCGCAGGAGCCTGCGCTGGAAATTGTGTTATCGGGGCTTTCCGGCACATTGGGTATCCGGTACAGTATTACCGACAGCGATGTGCGCAAGGCCAAGGTGCTGCTGCGGGAGCTGCAGCTGCAGGATAAAATCAACACGCCATTCTATCTGATGAGCAAAGGGGAACGGCAAAACGTACTCATCGCCCGCGCGTTGATCGCCCAGCCGCAGATATTGGTACTGGATGAACCCAGCACAGGGCTGGACATTTATGCCAGAGAGCACATGCTCAACACC